>NZ_JBHYXZ010000037.1:0-51132 GCF_042752395.1 Actinosynnema sp. NPDC059335
GGTGGTTCGGCTCGGGCGGCCGATCCACCGGTTCGGTCCGTGCTCAGGAACGGCGGAGGCGCTTGGTCTTGCGGGGTGGGGGCAGGGCGCCTTCGGCGCGCAGGCGGGCGGCGTGTTGGGCCAGGGCGTCGACCAGCGCGGGGACGTTGGCGTCCTCCGGTTGGACGTCCACCCGCAGGCCGAACTCGCGGGCCGTTTCCGCGGTCTGCGGGCCGATGCACGCGACCAGGGTGCGGGCGTGCGGCTTGCCGGCGATGCCGACCAGGTTGCGCACCGTGGAGGACGAGGTGAAGCAGACGGCGTCGAAGCCGCCCGACTTGATCATCTCGCGGGTGTCCGCGGGCGGCGGGGCGGCGCGGACGGTGCGGTAGGCCGTGACGTCGTCGATCTCCCAGCCCCGTTCGCGCAGGCCGGCGGCGAGGGTTTCGGTGGCGATGTCGGCCCGCGGGAGCAGGACGCGGTCCACCGGGTCCAGGATGTCGTCGTAGGGCGGGAAGTCCGCGAGGAGGCCCTCGGAGGACTGCTCGCCGGACGGGACCAGCTCCGGGATGATGCCGAAGCTGCGGACCTTGGCGGCGGTGGACTCGCCCACGCAGGCGATCTTGACGCCGGAGAAGGCGCGGGCGTCCAGGCCGAACTCGCGGAACTTCTCCCAGACCGCGCGGACGGCGTTGGTCGAGGTGAAGACGACCCACTGGTAGCGGCCGTCGACCAGGCCCTTGACCGAGCGCTCCATCTGCGCGGGGCTGCGCGGCGGCTCGACGGAGATCGTCGGCACCTCGACCGGGATCGCGCCGTGGGAGTGGAGGCGGTCGCTCATCGCGCCGGCCTGCTCCTTGGTGCGCGGGACGAGGACGCGCCAGCCGTAGAGGGCGCGGGACTCCCACCAGGACAGCTTCGCCCGGCCGGCGACGGCCGCGCCCACGGTGACCACGAGCGGGCCGCCGAGGTCGCCCGCGTCGGCGGCGAGGGAGGCCAGGGTGGTGTCGACGGTGCGCTGGCCGAAGCCGGTGCCGTCGCAGGTCACCGCGACCGGGGTCTGCGGCGCGACGCCGTTCTCCACCAGGGAGGACGCGGCTTCGGCCAGGTGGCTGCCGGTGGCGTGGAGCACGAGCGTGCCGGGCGCGGCGGCCAGGCCGGCCCAGTCGGTCACGCCGCGGACGTCGGCCTCGGTGTGCACGGCGCCCAGCGCGACGCCCGCGTAGGCGGGCACCGCGGTGCCGGCGGGGACGCCCGGGACCACGTCGAAGGCGATCGTGGTCTTGGAGACGGCCTGCGCCTCCTTCACCACCGAGTCCAGCGTCAGCGGGTCGCCCGCGACGAGGCGGACGACGGCGTTGCCGTTCTTCGCCTCGGCGACCAGGTCCTTCGCCACGTCGGCGGGATCGCCCACGGCGGGTCGTACCTCGACGCCGTCGGGTACCAGCGCCACCACCTCGGCCGGGACGTCAGGGTCCGTGACCACCAGCTCCGCCTTGTGGAGCAGGTCGCGGGCCCGGACCGTGAGCAGCCCGGTGTCGCCCGGACCCGAGCCGACGAACGCGACTCGGCCGGGGGTCTTGCGTGCGCGGGTCATCAGGGCACTCCCCATCAACTACGCCTCGCCGGCGACGCGGTGGCGTGGCCGGAGAGGTCGAGCAACTCGGCGGCCAGCGCGCGGCCGAGTTCCTCTGCTGCGGTCAAGTCACCGGTGGCGGACGCACGGAGGAGGTCGCCGTCCTCCGTCGCCATGACCCCGCGCAGGGACAGGCGGAGCACCGCGGTCCCGTCGTCGCCGAGGTCTTCCACCACATCGGCCAGTGCGCCGACCGGCGCGCTGCAGCCTGCTTCGAGCGCGGCCAGCATGGCGCGCTCGGCAGCGACAGCGGCCCTGCTGGCCGAGTCGTCCAAAGTGGACTGGAGGAGGTGTTCGGTGTCGACGTCGTCGACCCGGCACTCCACTGCGAGGGCGCCCTGCGCGGGCGCGGGGAGCATCTGGATGGGCTCCAAGGTCTCGGTGATCTCGGCCGTGCGGCCGAGGCGGGCGATGCCGGCGCGGGCCAGCACGACGGCGTCCAGCTCGCCGTCGACGACCTTGCGGATGCGGGAGTCGACGTTGCCGCGCAGGGCGACCACCTCGAGCCCCAGTCCGAGCGCGGTGAGCTGCGCGGCGCGGCGCGGCGAGCCGGTGCCCACCTTCGCGCCGGTGGGCAGCTCGCCGAGGGTCAGGCCGTCGCGGGCGACGAGCGCGTCACGCGGGTCCTCGCGGGGCGGGACGGCGGCCAGCGACAGGCGCGGGTCGCGCGCCGTGGGCAGGTCCTTGTACGAGTGCACGGCGACGTCGACCTCGCCGTTGGCGAGCGCGTCCCGCAGCGCCGAGGTGAACACCCCGATGCCGATCTCGGCGATGGGTGCGGACGAGCGGTCACCGGGCGTGGAGATCGTGACGATCTCCACGTTCGCGCCCGCCTCGCGCAGCGCGTCGGCCACGTGGCCGGTCTGCGCGAGCGCGAGGGCGCTGCCGCGGGTGCCGATCCTCAGGGTGCGGTTCACCGCTTCTCACCTTCGGGTTTCGTCGATTGGGGGGTGCTGACGGCGGACGGCGCCTGCGGGTCGAGCCCGAACAGCTCGCGCAGCGCCTCGGCGTAGCCGGCGCCACCGGGCGCCGCGGCCAGCTCCTTCACCCGCACGGTGGGGGTGTGCAGGAGCTTGTCCACCACCCGGCGCACGGTCTTGGCCAGCTCGTCCCGGACCGGGGCGGGCAGCTCGGGCAGCCGCGAGTCCAACCGCAGCAGCTCGGCGTCCACGACCTCGGCGGCGCGCTTGCGCAGTGCCGTCACGGTGGGCGTGACCCCGGCCGAGCGCTGCCCGGCCAGGTAGGCGCGGACCTCCTCGGCCACGATCTCCGCCGCGCGCAGCGTGCCCTGCCCGGTCGGGGCGTCGGACAGCCTGCGCTGCAGGGTCTCCAGGTCGACCACGCGGACGTTGTCGAGCAGCGTCGCGGCCGGGTCGACGTCCTTGGGCAGGCCGAGGTCGCAGACGACCAGCGGCCGGTCCGGCGCGCGGTCGCCGATGTGCTCCGCGCCGACGACCGTGCCGACCGAGCCGGTGCACGCGAACAGCACGTCCGCGACCGCGACCGCGTCGGCCAGGGCGTCCAGGCCGGTGGAGCCGGCGGGCACGCCGTCCGCGCGCAGCGCCGAGGCCAGGCGCTCGCCGTTGGCGGGCGTCCGGTTGGCGATGACGACCTCGCCGATGCCGGCGCGGCGCAGGTGGGCGGCGGCGAGGCCGCCCATCGAGCCCGCGCCGACGATCAGGGCCCGGCGGCCGGCGAGGCCGCCCAGGGCGGTCGCGGCGTCGGAGAGGGCCTCGGACACGACGGACGCGCCGGCGTGGTCGATGTCGGTCTCGGTGTGCACGCGCTTGCCGACCCGCAGCGCGTGCTGGGCCAGCTCGTGCAGGGTGCGGCCGACCACGCCCCGCTCGTCGGCGGCGTTGTAGGCGGTGCGGAGCTGGCCGAGGATCTGGGCCTCGCCGACGACCATCGAGTCCAGGCCGCCCGCCACGGAGAACAGGTGCTCGACCGCGGCGGCGGAGTAGTGCACGTAGAGGTGCTCGAACAGGTCGGCGGGCTCGGCGCCGGCCTGGTGGGCCAGCACCTCGACGACCTCGTTCATGCCGCCGTGGAAGGTCTCGACGACCGCGTACACCTCGACCCGGTTGCAGGTCGACAGCAGCACGGCCTCGGACACGCTGGGGGCCGAGAGGAGCTGGTCGAGGACCTTGCCGCGGTCGGCGTCCGCCACCGCGACGCGCTCCAGCACGGGAACCGGGGTGGTCCGGTGGGACAGCCCGACGACGAGAACGCTCATGCGCGCACCACCGACCGGCTCACTACCCGCACGATCACGGGCGAATCACCACCCCGTCCACACCGATGCCGTTGACCACGTCCCCGGCGGCCTCGTCAGCCCGTCGCGCGACGTGGAACGACAGGATCTGCATCTCGACCGCCAGGTCGACCTTGCGCACTTCGACGTAGTCCGGCACTTGGAGCACGACGGGTGCGAAGTTCAGGATGCACTGGACTCCGGCGGATACCAAACGGTCGCAGACGGCCTGAGCTGCCTGCGGGGGCGTCGCGATGACGCCGATCGAGACCTCCCGCTCGGCGCAGACGGACGTGATGTCGTCGATGTGGTTGACGGGTATGCCGCCTACCGGCACTCCCGTCAGGTCCGGGTCGATGTCGAACAGCGCGGCGACCGGGAAGCCGCGGCTGGGGAAGCCGCCGTAGTTCGCCAGCGCGTGACCAAGATTACCGATCCCGACGACCGCCACCGAGTGCTTGCGGGTGAGGCCGAGGATGCGCTCGATGTGGCTCACGAGCACCTCGACGTCGTAACCGACGCCACGCGTGCCGTACGAGCCGATGTAGGACAGGTCCTTGCGGAGCTTCGCCGAGTTGACCCCGGCCGCGCCCGCCAGCTCCTCGCTGGAGATGGTCGTCACGCCCTGCTCGACCATGCCCGAGAGGACGCGGAGGTACACGGCGAGGCGCGCCACCGCGGCCTCGGGGATCGCGCGCGCCCGCTCCCGGACGTCGGCGGGCGCTTCGGGGGCGGTCCCGTCCGTGCTGGTCCCTTCCGGGCGGGTCACGACACCGTCACCCTCGCCCCGCTGAGCCGCCACGCTGGAACTCCTCGACATCCGTCGCACTGACCCGCCGGGTACCGCCACCAGCGGAGTGATGCCCCCACCGTACCGCTTGTGAACGCTTGCACAAAGTTGACGACCGGACGCCCGACCGCCGGGCGGACCCCCCTTTCACGTAATGGTGAGCCCTGCCCGCGCGTGGATACGCGGAGGCGGCCACCATGGGGTGAATTCGCGGTCACCGGGCGTGTCACCGCACCCCGGCGGAGGGGTGGGGGACCGGCCTAGGCGACGGTGAAGAAGACCGAGTGCCAGCCGGTCGCGCCGTCCGGGATCGGGGCGACCCGGGCCTGCGGCTGGGTGAGACCCGCCTCGTCGGTGGCGCGCACCTCGATCGTGTGGCCGCCGGGGGCCAGGTCCAGCTCGACCCGCCACATCCGCCACGTCGAGCGGTTGACCTCGTCGGACAGGGTCGTGTCGCGCCAGGGGCCGTTGTCGACCCGGACCTCGACCCGCCGGACGCCGGTCGGCTGGGCCCACGCCACGCCGGCCGCCACGACCCGGCCGGACACCGTGGACCGCCGCGCCGGGCGGTCGATCCGGGACATCACCTTGACCGGCGCCCGCTGCGCCCACCCGCGCTCCAGCCAGTAGCCGCGCTTCGCGTCGAACGTGGTCAGCTCCAGGTCGACCACCCACTTGGTGGCCGAGACGTACCCGTAGAGGCCGGGCACGACCAGGCGGGCCGGGAACCCGTGCTCGGCGGGGAGGGGTTCGCCGTTCATGCCGAGCGCGATGAGCGCGCCGCGGTCCTCCTCCAGCACGACGTCGACCGGCGAGCCCGCGGTCCAGCCGTCGGCGCTGGTGGAGAAGAGCTGGTCGGCGCCGGGGCGGACGCCGGCTTCGAGCAGGACGTCGCGCAGGGGCACGCCGACGAAGTCGGCCGTGGACACGTACGGCCCGCCGACCTCGTTGGACACGCACACCATCGTGACGGTGCGTTCGACCAGGTCGCGGCGGCGCAGGTCGGCGTAGCGCAGGGTCAGCTCCCGGTCGACCATGCCGTGCACGCGCAGCGCCCAGTCCTCGGCGCGCAGGCGCGGCACGCTCAGGGCCGTGTCGATCCGGTAGAAGTCGGCGTTCGGCGTGATGAACGGGGGCGTGCCGGCGGCGGCGAAGTCCGCGTTCGGCGGGAGCGGCGGCGCGGGCGAGGCGGGGTCGAGCGCGCCGACGGCCCGCCGGGACGCCTCGACGTCCACCCGGCCGCCCGCCGCCTGGCCGACCAGCGCGGCGAGGCCCGCGCCGACCGCCGCGGCGCCCGAGGCGACGAGGAACGCGCGCCGGTGCTCGTCGGTCCCGGCGGCGGCCTTCGCGTGCAGCAGGCGGAACACCGCGAGGCCCGCCGCCAGGGCGGCGACGGGGGCGAGGACGCCGAGCTGCCCGAGGTCGGGCCGGGAGAGGACGGCGGCGACGCCCACGACGCCGAGCCCCACGGCCAGGACCGTGCCCGGCAGGGGCGAGCGCCGGGACAGCAGCCCGGCGGCGACCGCGACGGCCGCCAGCACGACCGCCATGCCCAGCAGCAGCACGAGCTTGTCGTGGGTGCCGAAGGCGCGGATCGCGAAGTCCTTCACCGGCGTCGGCGCGAGGTCCACCGCGGCGTCGCCCACCGCGAGGAACGGCGAGGCCGAGGGGCCGACCACCCCGGCGACGAGGTGTCCGGCCGCGAGGGCGGCGGCCACGGCGAGGAGGCCGACGAGGGCCGCGGTCAGGCGCGTCATGGTTCGATTCGACACCCGCCGCGGCCCGGTCCGCCGATTCCGTAATGGGGCGGTAACCGGTCAGCGCAGGGCGGCGCGCAGGCGGTCCTCCTCGACCGACCAGTAGCCGTGCTCCTCGCCGTCGACCAGGATCACCGGCACCCGGTCCCCGTACTCGGCGCGCAGCTCGCGGTCGGCGTCGACGTCCCGGACGTCCCACGGCACGCCCAGCTCGCCGCAGATCCGCTCCAGGTCCGCCTTGGCCTGCTCGCAGGCGTGGCAGTCGACCCGGCTCATCAAGGTGACGTGGTGGCTCACGCCGTTCAGGCTAGGGGCAGCCGCAGCCGGGCCCGCGCCAGCTTCCCGGTCGGCGAGTGCGGCAGGGCCTCGGCGAACTCGACCACGGTCGGCACCTTGAACTTCGCCAGCCGCCCCGCGCAGTGGTCCTTGACCGCGTCCTCGGTCAGCTCGACGCCCTCGGCGGGCACCACGACGACCTTCACCGACTCGCCGGTCCTCGGGTCGGGCACGCCCACCGCCGCCGCCTCGGCCACGCCGTCCAGCTCGGCGAGCACCTGCTCGACCTCGTGCGGGTAGACGTTGAAGCCGTTGACGATGATCAGGTCGCCCGCCCGGTCCACCAGGTGCAGGTCGCCGTCCGCGTCGAGGTAGCCGACGTCGCCGGTGCGGAACCAGCCGTCGGCGTCGGGGCCGTGCGCGCCGTCCGGCCAGTAGCCGCCGAACAGGTTGTCGCCCTTCGCCGCGACCAGGCCGGTGCCGGGCTCGTCCTCGTCCGGGTCCAGCGGCCGGCCGTCGGTGTCGACCAGCCGGACCTGCACGCCGGGCAGCGGGCGGCCGACCGAACCGGGCTTGGGCGCGCCGCCCGCCAGGGTCGTGGTGAGCACCGGACCGGTCTCGGTCAGCCCGTAGCCCTCGTAGACGGGCAGGCCGACCGCCTCCCGCATGGCGTCCAGCAGGCCCGGCGCGAGGGGCGCGGCCCCGGAGGTGAACAGGCGCACCGTGGCCAGGTCCTCGCGCAGCCGCTCGACCGGGTGGGCCAGGATCGCCGAGTACATCGGCGGCACGCCGACCACCGTGGTCACCCGGTGCTCGCGGATCGCGGTCAGCGCCAGGTCGGGGTCGAAGCGCTCCAGCAGCACGGCCGTCGCGCCCGCGCCGGCCACCTGGAACAGGCCCGGACCGAGCCCGTAGACGTGGAACAGGGGCAGCGCCAGCAGCACCCGGTCGCCCGCGGTCACCGGGGCGGGCCGCAGGGACGCGCACTGCGCGACGTTGGCGAGCAGCGCCCGGTGCGACAGCATCGCGCCGCGCGGCGAACCGGACGTGCCGGAGGTGTAGCCGAGCACGGCCAGGTCCTCGCCCGAGCCGATCGCGGCGAACTCCTCGCCCGGTTCCAGGGTCGGCGCGGGCAGCGCCTCGACGTCCACGCCGCCGGCGTCGCCGACGAGCAGCTTCGCGCCGCTGTCGGCGACCAGGCGCTCCAGCTCGCGGGCCGGCTGGCCGGGTCCGGCGGGCACCAGCACGCCGCCCGCCCGCAGCACGCCGAACACGGCGACGCAGAACGCGGCCCCGGTGGGCAGCCGCACCACCACCCGGTCGCCCGGCGCCAGGCCCGCGCGGACCAGCCGGTGCGCCTCGCCGTCCACCGCCGCGTCCAGCTCCGCCCAGGTGCGGGTGTCCGCGCCGGAGGCCGTGACATCGACCAGCGCGGCGTGCTTGGGTCCACGGTGCGCGGAGGCGCGAACCAGGTCGGCGATGTTGCTTGCGGAAGCGGTCAACGCGACCTCCTGGTGAACCACAACGGACCTCAGCGCAGTCTGTCACGGGCGGGTGGCGTCACGCAGTGCCTCCATCCGCGTGGCAGATTCGAGACCACTTGCCGCTACCTACTACGGAGTAACAACACGTATGCTGCCGGCACGGCGACCCTGTGGAGGTGCCGCGAGCCGATGACCGCACGGGCACGCGAGAACTCCGTCCGAACCATCCGGACGCTCCGGTCGAGGTGGAGCGCGGGAGGGCAGTCCAGCACGATCGGGAGCGTGGAGAGCAACGCGGCCGAGGAGCCGTGGAACCTGGTCCGCGCCGCTCAGGGCGGCGACACGGACGCGTTCGGCGCGCTTTACGACCGGTACGTCGACGTGGTGTACCGGTACGTGCTCTTCCGGGTGGGCGACCGCACGCTGGCCGAGGACGTCACGAGCGAGACGTTCCTCCGGGCGCTGCGCAGCATCGGCTCGATCAGCTACCAGGGCCGCGACGTCGGCGCCTGGTTCGTCACGATCGCGCGCAACATCGTGTTCGACCACGTGAAGTCCAGCCGCTACCGGCTGGAGGTCACCACCGCGGAACTGGCGGACAACCGCGAGGTCACGGACGGTCCCGAACAGGAAGTGCTGACCGACGCCACCAACGCCGAACTGCTCCGCTGTGTCGCCCAACTGGGTGACGACCAGCGCGAATGCATCACCCTGCGCTTCATCCAGGGCTTGTCCGTGGCGGAGACGGCCGCGAGGATGGGGCGCAACGAGGGCGCGATCAAGGCCCTCCAGCACCGAGCGGTGCGCCGGTTGGCCCAACTGCTGCCCGCCTGGCTGCGGTGAGACCGCCGTCGCACGACGCGGCGTTCGCGTAACCCCGGGACCACCCGGTTCGTTGTTCGGGGCAGGATCGCTCGAAACGGTGCGGGATGGTTGGCCACGCGGGATGGTAGGCAAAGGGATCACGCCGCCAGGGCGTCACAGGCAGCGCGAGCGGTTCGCTCGCGCCGTCGACGCGCATCCCGGGGCCGAGCCGGCCGACGCCGCGGAGTTCGCCGACGAGTTGGCCGTGGTCGCCCTGCTGCGGGAAGCCGCAGTCACGGCGGGGCCGGACGAGGCCGCCCGCGCCCGGATGCGGGCCAGGGTCCTCGGCGCCGCCGAACCGCCGCCGACGAAGCTCGACCTGGTCGTGCGGGAGCGTCGCGGCGGAGCCCGCGGGCGATTAGCGGTGGCCCTCGCCGCGGCGCTGTGCCTGGTGTTCTCGCTGGCCGGGATGAGCCTGCTGCTCAGCCGGGACGCGTTGCCGGGCGACGCGCTGTACGGCGTCAAGCGCACCGCCGAGTCGGCTTCGCTCGGCCTCACCTTCGACGAGGAGTCGAAGGGCTACAAGCGCCTGGAGTTCGCCGCCGCGCGCGTCGCCGAGATCGAGACGCTGGTCGACCGGTACCGCGACTCCGGCGGCGGGCCGCTCGGTGGTTACCTGACCGCGCTGACCGACTTCGACGCCGACGCCGCGGCCGGTTCCCGCGTGCTGGCCGCCCTCGGCTCGAACTCGGACCAGCGCGCCCTGGACGACCTGCGCGACTGGGCCGGCGCCCAGGCCGACCGCCTGGAGGGGCTGCGCCCGTCGCTGCCCGCCGAGGCGGCCGACCGCGCGGGCACGTCGCTGGACCTGCTGCGGCGCATCGGCGAGCGGGCGTCCGCGCTGCGCGCCCGGGGCGACTGCGGTCCCGTCACGTCGGGCCGGGTCGACGAGATCGGCCCGCTGCCCGCCGACGCCGGGTGCGTGCCGCCGTCGGTCGACCCGAACGTGCCGCAGAGCGCGTCGCCGCCCGTGCCGACCGCCACGACCGCCGTCGTGCCGACCACGTCCGGGCAGGCGCCCGCGCCCACCAGCGCGCCCGACGAGCGGCAGCCCCGCACCACGACCCCGCCCACGACGCCGCCCGCGCCGACCACCACGACCGGCGGTCCGCTGCTCCCCCTGCCCACGTTGACGCTGCCGTCGCTGCCACTGCCCGGCCTCGGCGGCTGATCGCTACCCTGTCCCCATCGGACCGCGGGAGGCGCTGACGTGGTGAAAAGGCGTGTGGTGGAGGACTCGGCAGAGCGGGAGAGGCGCGCCGCGCTGGCCGGTGAAGCCTCGGCCGAGGCCGCCCTGAGCCTGCCGACCGGGAGCGCGCCCACCGACCTCACCGCCGCCGCGTTCTTCGACGTCGACAACACGATGATGATGGGCGCGTCGATCTTCCACTTCGCCCGCGGGCTGGCGGCGCGCAAGTACTTCAAGAACTCCGACCTCGCCGGGTTCGCCTGGCAGCAGCTCAAGTTCCGGGTGGGCGGCCGGGAGGACCCGCAGAGCGTGGCCGCGTCGCGCGAGCAGGCGCTGTCGTTCGTGGCGGGCCGTTCGGTGGCGGAGCTGATCTCGCTCGGCGAGGAGATCTACGACGAGCTGATGGCGGACCGGATCTGGGCGGGCACGCAGGCGTTGGCGCAGATGCACCTCGACGCCGGGCAGCGGGTGTGGCTGGTGACCGCGACGCCGGTGGAGCTGGCGCAGATCATCGCGCGCCGGCTCGGGCTGACCGGCGCGCTGGGGACGGTGTCGGAGAGCGAGAACGGCATCTACACCGGGCGGCTGGTCGGCGACCTGCTGCACGGCCGGGCGAAGGCCCACGCGGTGCGGGCGCTGGCCGCGAAGGAGGGCTTGGACCTGCGGCGCTGCACGGCGTACTCGGACTCGGTGAACGACGTGCCGATGCTGTCGGTGGTCGGCACGGCGGTCGCCGTGAACCCGGACTCGGGCCTGCGCGAGACGGCCCGCAAGCGCGGCTGGGAGATCCGCGACTTCCGCACGGGCCGCAAGGCGGCGAAGATCGGCGTCCCGTCCGTCCTGGGCGCCGGCGCCCTGGCCGGCGCGGTCGCCGCCACCCTGGCCTACCGCCGCCGCGTCCGCTGACCGCGCCCCTGACCTCCACCCGCTCGACCGCGCCCGACCCGACCGCCTTCGGCCCACCCCGCCCCGCTCGACCGCCTTCGGCCCACCGCGCCCGACCCGTTCCGCCCGACCTCGGCTCCGCCGCGGCCGGCCGGGCGCGCGTCAGCCCAGGAAGACGTTCCGCCGCTGCGTGAGCAGCCGGTACAGGGTCTGCTGGATGGTCTCCCGCACCTGGTCGGTCAGGTTGAACACCAGCATCGGGTCGTCCGCCGCGTGCGCGCCGTACACGTCCGTCCGGATCGGCTCGCCGAACTCGATGTACCACTTCGACGGCAGCGGGATCGCGCCCAGCGGGCCCAGCAGCGGGAAGAACGGCGTCACCGGGAAGTAGGGGAAGCCGAACAGCCTGGCCAGCGCCTTGATGTCGCCGATCTTCGGGTAGATCTCCTCCGCGCCCACGATCGAGCACGGGATGATCGGCACGCCGGTGTTCAGCGCCGCCGACACGAACCCGCCCCGGCCGAACCGCTGGAGCTTGTACCGGTCCTTGAACGGCTTGCCGATGCCCTTGAAGCCCTCCGGCCACACGCCGACCAGCTGACCGGACCTGAGCAGCCGCTCCGCGTCCGGGTTGCACGCCAGCGTCTGCCCCGACTTGCGCGCCAACGCGCCCAGCACCGGCGTCTTGAACACCAGGTCCGCGCCCAGCATCCGCAGGTGGCGGCGCTTCGGGTGGTCCGCCCGCACGGCGAACGCGGTCATCGTCGCGTCCAGCGGCAGCGTGCCGGAGTGGTTGGCGACGATCAGCGCGCCGCCCTCGCCCGGCACGTTGTGCATGCCGATCGTCTCCACCCGGAACCACTTCTCGTACAGCGGCCGCAGCGGCGGCATCACCACGTGGTCGGTGAGGTCCGGGTCGAAGCCGAACTCGTCCACCTGGTAGTCGCCCTGGATGCGCCGGCGCGCGAAGGCCAGCAGGTCGGCCAGCCGCCGCTCCCAGCCGGCCGCGTCCGACCCGCCTTGCGACCCGGCCTCCGACCCGACTCCCGCCTCGGGCCCCGGCCCGGTCCCCGCCACCGGCGGATCGGGCACCGCGGTCGGTCCCGGAGTCGCGCCGTGCCGTCGTCGGGGCTCCTCCCGGTCCGCACCCCGCAGCGGGATCACCCGTGCCTCTGCCACGTGTCCACCTCCTCCGTCCGAGTGCCGACCCCGCCGGCGTGCCGTCTAGCGGAGCCTGGCGGCCAGGCCGAGCACGCCGCGCTCGACCGACGCCACCAGCTCCGGGTCGATGACCGGGCGCAGCGCGCGCCCGCTCACGTAGTCGTCGAACGCCTGCTGCGTCGTCCACCGCGGGGTGAAGCCGAACTCGCGCTTCAGCAGGGTCGTGTCCACCACCCGGCCCCAGTTCAGGAACCGCATCTGGTCCGGCGAGAAGTCCACCAGCCGGGCGCTGCGGAAGAACCGGCCCACCGCGGGCACGGCGGCGCTGGGCACGGGCAGGCTCACCCGGCCCGCGCGGCGGATCGCCTGCGACAGCATCAGCACGCCGTCGCCGCCCACGTTGTAGACGCCGGGCAGGTCGTGCAGCGTGGCCCGCTCCAGCACGGCCAGCGCGTCCTCGGAGTGCAGCAGCTGCACCCTCGCGTCGTACCCCAGCACGGTCGGCACGACCGGCAGGGCGAAGTACCGGGTCATCACGGTGTCGATGCGCGGGCCGATGAAGTTGGTGAACCGCAGCGTGGTGACGTCGACGTCCGGCCGGCGGCGGGCGAAGCCGCGCACGTAGCCCTCGACCTCGACCGCGTCCTTGGCGTACCCGCTGGACGGCAGGTCCTTCGGACCCATGTCCTCGGTGAACACCGCCGGGTCGCGCGAACTCGACCCGTACACCGCGCTGGTGGACTTCACCACGAGCTTGCGCACGTGCGGCGACTTCTGGCACGCGGCCAGGAGCTGCATCGTGCCGATGACGTTCATCTCCTTCATCGCGGTGCGGCCGGACGGGCCGGCCGGGTTCGCGGTCAGCGACGCGTGCACGACGGTGTCGACGTGCGCGGTGGCGATGACCTTCGCGATGAGCGGGTTGCGGATGTCGGCGCGCACGAACTCGGCGCGCCCCATCCGGCGACGCAGGTCGGGTGAGGGCGGCTCGGTGTCCACGCCGAGCACCCGTTCGACGTCCGGGTTCGCCGCGAAGCGCGCGGCGAGGTGCCCGCCGAGGTAACGGCTGCAACCGGTGACGAGGACGACCTTGGGCGCCATGCGACTCCCTGTGCGGGTGGTGCGACTCGACCAGGCTAACCGGGATCCGCCGCCGGGATCGGCCGCGGAACGCCGTCTTGACGCAGGTCACCGTGGCTTTACCGGGGAATCACCCGGATGGCGGCTCGACGCGTGCCCGCGCCGGGACGAGGACACCGCCAGTCCCGCGGCGTGCGCCGGGGACTGGCGGTGTGGAAACCCGCAGGGGTTACTTGCCGCGCTTCCTGCGCTGAACCCGCGTCTTGCGCAGCAGCTTGCGGTGCTTCTTCTTCGACATGCGCTTGCGGCGCTTCTTGATGACCGAGCCCATGCGGGATCCTTCACTAGTAGACGTCGGTGGTTCTCCACGCGCCGGTGGAGACACCCGTCAAGGGGCGCGCCGACACCAGGCACGAACGGCCTATGAGTTTACCCGGCGGCCCGCACGCGCCCTCACCCGGCGTCGAAGTAGGCGTTGCGCAGGTACTCGTGCACCGCCTTCTCCGGCACCCTGAACGACTTGCCCACGCGCACCGCCGTCAACTCACCGGAGTGGACCAGGCGGTACACCGTCATCTTCGACACGCGCATCATCAGCGCGACCTCGGCGACCGTCATGAACCTGACTTGACCGAGCGACTTCTCCTCCGCTGGCATGGATCACCGCGTCCTTCGACACGCGTCGTGCCGTCGGCTTCCCCACCGACGGTTCGACACGCACGTGCTCCCCTGAGGGTAACGGGACTCCTGGGACTGGTGCGACGGCCAATGGCGGTATCAGTCCACCTCGTGGCCGCGTCCCAGCTCCACCGAACGGTCGCGCGCCGCCTCGATCGCGGCGAGCATCGCCGCGCGCACGCCGTGCTTCTCCAGCTCCCGGATGGCCATGATGGTGGTGCCGGCGGGGGACGTGACGGCCTCCCGGAGGATGACCGGGTGCTGGTCGCCCTCGTTCAGCATGGTGGCCGCGCCGACCGCGGACTGGATGATCAGCCGACCGGCCAGGTCGCGCGGGATGCCGAGCAGGATGCCCGCGTCGATCATGGCTTCGACCAGGTAGAAGAAGTAGGCGGGGCCGGAGCCGGACAGCGCGGTGACGGCGTCCTGCTGGCTCTCCGGCACGCGGGCGACCTGGCCGACGGTGCTCAGCAGCTCCTCGACCAGGTCCATGTGCTCGTCGGTGGCGTGCGCGCCCGCCGAGATGGCGCTCATGGCCTGGCCGACCAGCATCGGGGTGTTCGGCATGACCCGGACGACGGGCGTGTGGTCGGGCAGCCGGCGCTCGAACAGCGACGTCGGCAGGCCCGCGCACAGCGACACCACGAGCGTGCCCGGCTTGAGCACGGGGGCCAGCTCGTCCAGCAGCGGTTCGATGTCCTGGGGCTTGACCGCGACCACGAGCACGTCGGCGCGCTGCGCGGCGCCGGGCACGTCGAGGCCCTCCACCCCGTAGCGCTCGGTCAGCGCGGCGGCCCGGTCCGGGTGCTTCTCGGTGAACAGCAAATCGTCGGCCCGGCGGCCGCCCTGCAGCAACCCGGAGAGCAGGGCTTCACCGATCTTGCCAGCCCCCAGCACGGCGATGGTCGTCATGGCCCAAGCCTGCCACGCCCGCGTGTCCTACCTCCGGAACACCCGTGTCCTACCTCCGGAACGCGTGAGTCCTACGTTCAGGTCGCGTGAGTCCTACGTTCAGGACACCTGAGTTCAACGCTCAGGTCGCCGGCGTCAGCGCCAACTGCCGCGCCTGGCACACCAGTCGCCCGGTGGAGTCGATCACCACGGCGTCCTCGTCGAACCACTGCCCGTGCACCGCGCTGCACGACACCCGCACGCGCAGCCACCCCGGCGCGGGGTTCGCCCGCAGCAACGCCGTGAGCTGCACGGTCGGCGACCACCCGAACCGGCCCAGGTTGAACGTCACGGGCATCGACACGTCCCCCGCGACCAGCGCGAAGAACGGGTCCGGCCGCTCCGCCAACGGCCGCGCCCACAGCCGCAGCACGAGCGGGTCGCCCACCCGGCCGTTCAGGAACCCCGCGCCCTCCCGGTCCAACCGCACGTCGCACACCGCGCCGAGCTTGTACACGCCGTCGGACCCGAGGGACGCCAGGTCGATCGCGTCCGGGGGCGGCGCGGCGGGCATCTCCGGCAGGTCGGCGTAGTCCGGCGCGGCCGCGGGCATCCGCCCGACCGTCACCACCGCCTCCACGCAGCCGCGCCCGCGCTGCTCCACCGTGGACGTCACCACGGTCGCCGTCCGCCCGGCCTTGCGCACCTGCGTCCGCACCAGCACCGGGCCCACCTCCGGGGCGCGCAGGAACTGGGCGCTCACCGCCAGCGGGGCGAGGTCGTCCAGGCCCGGCACCGCGGTCCGCGCGCTGTCCACCGCCGCCCGCGCGGCCAGGGCCAGCAGGAACCCGCCGTGCGGTTTGGGCCCGATCGTCCACGCGGCGGGCAGGGACGCGGTGTACGTGCCGTCACCCAGGGGGCGGACGGAGCTGGCTACCGAGAAGGACACAGGGCTCCTCACGAACGGCTGACGAGCGAGCGCAGGAAGAACGCTACGTTGGCCGGTCGCTCGGCGAGCCGCCGCATCAGGTACCCGTACCACTGCTCGCCGTACGGCACGTACACGCGCACCACGTGCCCCTCCGCGGCGAGGTGCCGCTGCGCGGCGGGGCGGACGCCGTGGAGCAGCTGGAACTCGAAGTCGTCGAGCGACCGGCCGTACCAGCGGGCGCGTTCGGAGACGATCTCGATCAGGCGCGGGTCGTGGGTGGCGAACATCGGGTAGCCGGAGCCGGCCAGCAGCACGTTGGCGCAGCGCACGTAGTTCAGGTCGACCTGGTGCCGGTCGGGGAAGGCCACCGACGGCGGTTCGGCGTACGCGCCCTTGCACAGCCGCACCCGCGTGCCGGCGAGTTCGCGCACGTCGTCCAGGGTGCGGCGCAGGTACGCCTGGAGCACCGCGCCGGTCGACGGCCAGTGGCGGCGCAGCTCGGCGAGCACCCGCAGGGTGGCGTCGGTGGTGGTGTGGTCCTCCATGTCGAGCGTGACCGTGGTGCCCGCCTGCTCGGCGGCGGCGCAGACGCGGGAGGCGTTGTCCAGCGCGAGCGTCTCGCCCAGGCCGAGGCCGACGGCGGACAGCTTCACGCTGACCTCGGCGTCCGCGGCGAGGCCCACGTCGTGGAGCCGGTCGAGCAGCTCCAGGTAGGCGCGCACGGTCCGTTCGGCGGTGTCGTGGTCGGTGGTGTGCTCGCCGAGGTGGTCGAGGGTGACGCGCAGGCCGTCGCCGATCAGCCGGCCGGCCGCGCCGATCGCGTCGGCGGTCGTCTCGCCCGCCACGAACCGGCGCACCACGTCACGGCTCACCGGCGCGGTCGCGACGACCCGGCGCACCGCGTCGTTGCCCGCGGCGGCGAGGATCAACGTGCGCAACGGGTTCACGATCAAGACCCTAACCGCTGACCGGCGCGGGAGCGGCCGCGAGTTCACGGGTCGGGTGACCTGAGCGTTGAACTCGGGGGTCCCGAACGTAGGACTCACGCGTTCTGAACGTAGGACACGCGCGTTTTGGAGGGAGGGACGCGGGGGTCAGAGGTGGAGGCGGGCGAAGAGGAGGGACTCCGCGAGGAGTTCCGTGCGCTCGGCGGCGGTGCGGGCGCGTCGGGTGTTGACCTCCAGCACGACCTGGCCGGTGAAGCCGGTGCGGGTCAGGTGGCCCAGCAGCTCGGCGCACGGCTGGGTGCCCCGGCCCGGCACCAGGTGCTCGTCCTTCGGCAACCCGGAACCGTCGGCCAGGTGCACGTGGGTCAGCCCCTCGCCCATCCGCTTGGCCAGCTCCATCGCGTCCACGTGCGCGGCGGACGCGTGCGACAGGTCCAGCGTGTAGTTGCGGTGCCCGACGTCGGTCGGGTCGATCGACGGCCGGAACGCCGTGACCTGCACCGATCGCCCCCGGCCCAGCGGTCGGCGCACGGGGAACATGTTCTCCACCGCGATGGCCACGCCGCTCTCGTCCTCCAACGACGCCACCAGCTCGGCGAACCCGTCCGCGTACCGCCGCTGCCACACGAACGGCGGGTGCAGCACCACCGTGCGCGCGCCCAGCTCGCCCGCCGCGCGCACGCTGCGCCGCAACCGCTCGACCGGGTCCGGCGACCACACCCGCTGGCTGATCAGCAGGCACGGCGCGTGCACGGCCAGCACCGGCACGCCGTAGCGCTGCGAGAGCCGCCGCACCGCGTTCACGTCCTGGCTCACCGGGTCGGCCCACACCATCAGCTCGACGCCGTCGTAGCCCAGCTCCGCCGCCGCCTCGAACGCCGCGCCGGCGGGTTGCGGCCACACGGCCGCGGTGGACAGCCCGACCGGGGTCAAGACTTCACCAGGAGCATGGCCGCCGGCGAGACCGTCACGATCAACCCGACGAGCACGGCCAGGACGGTGGTCTGGAGGTCGTCCGCGCGGCGGATCTTGCGGACCATCATCACCAGGCCGACGGTCACCGCCAGCGCCACCACCAGCGCGGCGGGCGCGGCGGTGCGCCACAGGAAGTTGAAGCCGAGCCACAGCGCCGCGCCGCCGATGACGCCGACGGCGAGCTGGCCGATCATGACCAGCCACTCCTTGCCCGCCGAGCGGTCGGCCGGCGCCTCGGCCTCCTCCTCGTCGTCGAGGTCGGCCAGGCCGGCGGGTTCCTCGTCGTCCAGGTCGCGGCGCTGGTAGTCGCGCCGCGGGTAGTCGTCGTCCTCGTCTTCCTCGTCGAGGTCGACGTACGGGTGGAAGGCGGTGCTCTCCTGCTCGACCACCGCGTCGTCGGGCTCGTCGTCGCCGAACCAGTCCTCGGCGGTCTGGTCGGGCAGCGGGTCCGGCAGCCGCGGCGGCGCGGGCGGCACGATCAGCACCGACTCGGTCGGCAACGACTCCAGCGGCACGTTCGGCGTCAGCTTGTCGGTGATGCGCGGCATCACCTCGGTCACCGGTTCCCGCACCGGGGGCGTGGCCGGCGTCACGGGCCGCACGATCTTCGTCCGCGGCGGCTCGGGCTTGACCGGCGGCGGCGCCGGCGGACCGGGCCGGGGCGGTTCGCCCTGGAAGTCGGCCACGATCGGCGGCACGACCCGGGTCTCCTCGGCCGCGTTGACCTCGGGCGCGCGTCTGCGGCCGGTTTCGGGCTTCTTCGGCGGCTCCAGCCGCGACGCGGGCGGCTCCAGCCGCGACAGGTCGGGCCGGGAGAGGTCCGACCGCGACAGCGGCTCGGCCCGCGCGGCGGGCGGCTCCGGCCGGGACGGCGGCGCGGGCGGCGGCGCGACCGGCGGCTGGTAGGTCGTGCGCTCGGGGTCGGCGGCGCGCTGCCGCTGGGGCAGCGGCGCGGCGGGCGGCTCCGGCTCGTCGCGGAGCGCGCGCAACCGACCGCTGTCGGAGTTGACCCGGTCGATGATGGCCTGCGGAGCGGTGTCCGACGCGGCCTCCTCGGCGCGGCGCCGTCGCCGACGCGGCGTCACCTCGCCGGAGCCCCCGCCGTACTGGGCGAGCAACTCCGCGACGGTGCGCTGGGTCTGCTCCGACTCGCTCTCTCGACTCATCAACTCCACCGTGCCCCGTGGCGGCCAGTCCGTCCAGTGTCACCCGTCCGGCGGGTGCGGTCCGGCGGGGTGTCCAGGTCCGAGCCATTAGTGTGGTCCAGCCGACGCAGGATGACACCTTCCCGCAGCGCCCAGGGGCAAATCTCCAGCTCGACCAGTGACAGGGCTCGCATCGTGGCCTCCGCCACCAACGCGCCCGCCACGAGCTGGTGGGCGCGGCTCGCGCTCACCCCTTCCAGCTCGGCGAGGTCGGCCGCGGACATCCGGGAGATGAACGCGATGAGCTGCCGCAGGCCCGAGTCGGTGAGCACGCGCCGCGCCCGCGGACCGGCCGACGACGGCGCCGCGCCGGTCAGCCGGGCGAGCGTGCGGAACGTCTTCGACGTCGCGACCACACGATCGGGAGCACCCGTTCGGAGGATCTTCTTCGCCACCGGCGACAGCTGCTCGGTCAGCCACTCGGTGGTCTCGCGCACCTCGGCCCGGGTCGGCGGGTCGTGCCGGAACCGGGTCCGGGTCAGCCGGCCCGCGCCCAGCGGCACCGAGAAAGCCCCCTCGGGCTCCTCGTCCACGCCGATCGCGAGCTCCAGCGACCCGCCGCCGATGTCCAGGCACAGCAGCCGGCCCGCCGACCAGCCGTACCAGCGGCGCACCGCGAGGAACGTGTACCGCGCCTCGTCCTCGCCGCTCAGCACCTGGAGGTCCACGCCGGTCTCGGCGCGCACCCGGTCCAGCACCTCGGCCGAGTTGCCCGCCTCGCGCACCGCGGACGTGGCGAACGCCATCAGGTCCTCGCAGCCCAGCCGCTCCGCCGCCGCCTTGGCCGCGGCGACGGAGCGCACCAGCCGGTCGGCGCCCGCGCGGCCGAGCATCCCGGAGCCGTCGAGCTGCTCCGCGAGGCGCAGCACCGACTTCTCCGAACTCATCGGCGTCGGGTGGGCACCCCGATGAGCGTCCACCACCAAGAGGTGGACGGTGTTGGACCCGACATCAAGCACCCCGAGGCGCACGCGGTGCACCGTACCTGGTCGGGATGATCAGGATTCGAACTTGTATCCCAGTCCGCGCACGGTGACCAGGTGGCGCGGGGCCGCCGGGTCGGGCTCGATCTTCGACCGCAGGCGCTTGACGTGCACGTCCAGGGTTTTGGTGTCCCCGACGTAATCCGCGCCCCACACCCGGTCGATGAGCTGGCCGCGGGTCAGCACCCGGCCGACGTTGCGCAGCAGGTACTCTAGGAGGTCGAACTCCTTGAGCGGGAGGCTCACCTCCGCGCCGTCCACGGTCACCACGTGCCGCTCGACGTCCATCCGCACCGGCCCCGCCTCCAGGACCTGCGGCAGCAGCTCCTCGGACTCGCCGCCGCGGCGCAGCACGGCGCGGATGCGGGCGATCAGCTCGCGCGCCGAGTACGGCTTGGTGACGTAGTCGTCCGCGCCCAGCTCCAGCCCGACGACCTTGTCGATCTCGCTGTCCCGCGCCGTCACCATGATCACCGGCACGGCCGACCGGGCGCGGAGCTGCTTGCACACGTCGGTGCCGCTCATGCCGGGCAGCATGAGGTCGAGCAGCACGATGTCCGCGCCGTTGCGGTCGAACTCCTCCAGCGCCTCCTGGCCGTTGGCCGCGAGCGCCGCGGTGAAGCCCTCCTTGCGCAACAGGAAAGCGAGCGGATCCGAGAAGGACTCCTCGTCCTCCACGATGAGCACCCTGGTCACAGCTCTCCTCCGTGGTTGCCGCCCGCGCCGCTCGGCACGGGGCTCGCCAGCTCCTGCGTGGACAGGCCCTTCGTCGGCTCGTCCTGGTCGGGGTGGGCCGGGATGCGCAGCGTGAAGGTGGAGCCGGTGCCCGGCAGGCTCCACAGCTTCACCTCGCCGCCGTGGTTGTTCGCGACGTGCTTGACGATCGCCAGGCCGAGGCCGGTGCCGCCGGTGGCGCGCGACCGGGCCTTGTCGACCCGGTAGAAGCGCTCGAACACGCGGGTCTGCTGGTCCTCGGCGATCCCGATGCCGCGGTCGGTCACGGCGATCTCGACGAACCCGTCCACGAGCTTGCGGCTGACCGACACCGGGCTGCCCGGCGGCGAGTACGCGACCGCGTTCTCCAGCAGGTTGCTCAACGCGGTGACCAGCAGCGTCCGGTCGCCCTCGACCTCCAGGCCGCTCGGCTCGTCGGTGGTGATCGCGATGCCCGCGGACTCGGCCGACAGCCGCGACCGGCTCAGCGCCTCGTCGACGACCACGTCGACCTCGACCCGGCTCAGCTCGGGCAGCTTCTCCGCGCCCTGCAACCGCGACAGCGCGATCAGCTCGGTGACCAGCGTGCCGAGCCGGGTCGCCTCCTGCATGATCTTGGCGCTGAACCGGCGGACCTCGTCCTGGTCGTCCGCGGCGTCGAGCACCGCCTCGGCCAGCAGCGCGAGCGCGCCGACCGGCGTCTTCAGCTCGTGGCTCACGTTGGCGACGAAGTCGCGCCGGGTCGCCTCCAGCCGCACGGACTCCGACTCGTCCGAGGCGTCCACCACGACGAAGTCCCCGGTGAGCACCTTGACCGTGGCGTGCACCGCCTGCGGCTGGCGGCCCTTGATGACCTCCAGCGACGACAGGTCCACCGCGATGACGCCGCCGTCGCGGCGGGCCATCTCGGCGGCGCGCCTGGCGCGGTCGTCCACCCGGTTGTTGCGCACCACGCCCAGCTCCTCGGCGCGGGCGTTGTGCAGCACGACGTCGCCGAAGCCGTTGAGCACGGCGATGCCGTCGGGCGAGGAGTGGACGACCTTGGCCATGAGGTCGGCGACGGTCAGGCCGCGCGGTCGCTGGTCGCGGGCGCGGGCCGTGGACCGGCCGGCGAGAAAGGCGCCGCCGCCGATCAGCAGAGCGCCGATCGACAGGACGAGGTAACCCGTTGCGGTCACGAGCGCATCGTAAGCAGGTCAAGGCGGGTGCGGCCTAGTGTCGGAGCCCGCTTCGTGACTCCCGCGACACCGTCCGGGACCGATGTTTTCCCGCGAGACGACCTGCGTTCACCCAATCGTGTCCAATTGAGTCAGGTCGTGTTCGGACAGGTGCAGCCGGGCGGACGCCAGGTTCTCCTCCAGGTGACGAGTGGAGGACGTGCCGGGGATCAGGAGCACGTTCGGCGCCCGGTGCAGCAGCCAGGCGAGGGCGACCTGGCGCTCGGTCGAGCCGTGCCGGGCGGCGACCTCGGCCAGCGTGTCGTGTTGCAACGGCGTGAAGCCGCCCAGCGGGAAGAACGGCACGTAGGCGATGCCCTCGGCGGTGGTGCGGTCGAGCAGCTTGTCGTCACCGCGCTCGGTGACGTTGTAGAGGTTCTGCACGCACACCACCGGCGCGATCGCCCGCGCCTGGTCGAGGTGGTGCGCGGCGACGTTGCTCAGCCCGAGGTCGCGGATCAGGCCCTGCTCGCGCAGCTCGGCGAGCACGGTGAACGGCTCCTCGACCGACTCGGGGTCCTGCTCGCCGCCGACGCGCAGGTTGACCACGTCCAGCCGCTCCAGGCCGAGCCGGCGCAGGTTGTCGTGCACGGCGTCGCGCAGCTCCCGCGGTTCCCGCGCGGGGACCCAGTCGCCGGTCCCGGTCCGCCGGTAGCCGACCTTGGTGACGATCGTCAGGTGCTCCGGGTAGGGGTGCAGGGCGGCCTTGATCAGCTCGTTCACGACGTGCGGGCCGTAGAAGTCGCTGGTGTCGATGTGGTCGACGCCCAGCTCGACGGCGCGGCGCAGCACCGCCTTGGCGTTCTCGGGGTCGGCGGGCGGGCCGAAGACACCGGGACCGGCGAGCTGCATGGCGCCGTAACCGACGCGGTTGAGGTTCAGCACGGGTTCCACGATCGCCCTCGGCGATCACGGCCGCCGGGATTGGCAGCTTGCTGCCATGCTCGTGGTGTGGAGACGGTGACCGTGGTGCGGGGCGAGGCCGAGTTGTTCGAGCGGACGGCCCACTTGTTCGCGGCGACCACGACCGAGCTGCTGTGCGCGGCGAACGCGCTGCGCACGTGGATGAGCGCCCATCCGCGCGCCGACGTCATGGCGCACCCGCCGGGGCTGCGGATCCGCAAGCTGTTCCGGCTGAGCACCATGCTCGACCCGACGTGGGCCGACCACGCGCGGCACATGGCCGAGCACGGCGCGGACGTGCGGGTCGCCAACCACGACGTGAACGAGACGATCGTGCTGGACGGCCGGGTGGCGATCCTGGCGGGCGACGAGTCGCACGGCCCGCGCAGCTACAGCGTGATCACCCGGCCGGAGCTGGTGCACGGCATCACGTCGCTGTTCGAGGCGGCGTGGCGGGCGGGCACCCCGCTGGCCCTGCACGAGGCGGACATGGCCGAGCTGCGCCTGGCCGCGCCGGGCGTGCTGGACGCGTTGAACCGGGGCTGGACGGACGAGACGGCGGCACGCGCGCTGGGTGTGTCCCTGCGCACGTACCGCCGTCGCGTGGCGGAGCTGATGACCGCGCTCGGCGCGTCGTCCCGGTTCCAGGCCGGGGCGCGCGCCCGCGAGCTGGGCCTGGTCTAGCGGCCCTGGTTGGCCACGGCCTTGATCGCGTCGGCCGCCGCGTCCGGGTCGAGGTACTCGCCGCCCGGCTTGAGCGGCTTCAGCTCGTCGTCCAGGTCGTAGCGCAGCGGGATGCCGGTGGGGATGTTCAGGCCGGCGATCGCCTCGTCGGAGATGCCGTCGAGGTGCTTGACCAGGGCGCGCAGCGAGTTGCCGTGCGCGGCGACCAGCACCGTCCGGCCCGTGCGCAGGTCCGGCACGATGGCGGACTCCCAGTACGGGATCATCCGCTTGACCACGTCCAGCAGGCACTCGGTGAGCGGCAGCTCGGGGCCGAGGTCGGCGTAGCGCGGGTCGCTGTCCTGGCTGAACTCGGTGCCGGGCTCGATCGGCGGCGGCGGGGTGTCGTAGGAGCGGCGCCAGAGCATGAACTGCTCCTCGCCGAACTGCTCCAGCGTCTGCTTCTTGTTCTTGCCCTGCAACGCGCCGTAGTGGCGCTCGTTGAGCCGCCAGTCCCGGCGGACCGGGATCCAGTGCCGGTCGGCCGCGTCGAGGGCGAGGTTGGCGGTGCCGATGGCCCGCCGCAGCAGCGACGTGTGCACGACCTCGGGCAGCACGCCCGCTTCGCGCAGCAGCACGCCGCCCCGCTTGGCCTCCTCCACCCCCTTCTCCGAGAGGGGGACGTCCACCCAGCCGGTGAACAGGTTCTCCGCGTTCCAGACGCTCTCGCCGTGGCGGAGCAGCACCAGGGTTCCGACAGCCATGGGCGTCAGCCTGCCAGATGGGTCGGGCGGGCTCACGCCCGTGGTAGGTGTGATCTTGATCGGTGCAGCCCGACGGGCCGGGCCGGGCCACGCGCGGGCCCGACCCGACGCCCGATCAGCCGCCGAGGCCCCCGAGCGCCCCACCACCGAGGCCGCCCCCGAGGCCGCCGAGGGCACCGCCGCCCAGCCCGTTGCCGAGGCCCGAGGTGGTCTGCCCCAGCACCGCGCCGAGCGCGGTCTGCACGGCGGTCAGCGGGCTGGTGCGCGGGACGTTGTCCATCGCCGACGCGTTGGCGGCCGGCGAGGCGAGCAGGATGACGGCGGTGGCGCCGGCCGCGACGGCCAGCTTCCCGAGGATGCGCATGCGTGTGCTCTCCGATGTCCGGTGTCGATGTGCACCCGACATGGTTGTGGAGCGTGACGGGTCCGGCTCGCCCAGTAGCCGTGAACAACACCATCGGGTGGTCGCCCACCTCCCCGTGACGGGACCCTCGACAGCGGTACCGCCGCCGGGTCCGCTCCGCCGGACGCGCCGGCCTCGCGATGTGCGCGGAGCGCCTTCGGTGTCATGCGGTTCGGGCTGCGTGCGTACGCGACTCCTCAGCCGCCCTCGCCTGTCCGGTCACTGTCGCGGACCGGCACGAGATGACCCCATACCCCGTCCCGCTCCGCCAGGGCTGATTCCCGTGGTGGATCAGGATCGACCACGGAGAATCCGTCAGGCCAGTTCCTGTTCGGCGCTGGAACCACGTCGAGCCGAACCCGCACGCTGTCGAGTTCGACCCCCTTGCCGAACGTCGCCCCGTCGAACCAAACGTCTTTCCCGAAGATCACCCGGTCGAAGCCGGCGGCCTCCTCGAATTTGACCCCGCCGAATACCACGTCGTCTTCAAACGTCGCTCCGTCGAACCAGGCGTTCCCCTGGAACACCACCCCGTCGAAGCCGGTGGACCCGTTGAACGTCACCCCGTCGAACCAGGCGACCTTCCCGAACCTCACCCCACCGAACCAAGCAGCGTTCCCGAACACCGCCCGGCCGAACACGGCCGCCTTCTCGAACGCAACCCCGTCGAACACGGCGTCCTTCCTGAACGTAGCCCCGTGGAACACCGCGTCCGCCTTGAACGTCGCCCTCTGGAAGACAGCGGTGTCACCGAACGTCGCCCCGCGGAATTCCGCGTCCCCTTCGAACGTCGCCTCGCTGAACCGAGCCACCCGGACGTGGCAACCTCCGAGGTCGAATGCGGTGAGCGTCGCACCGGCGAGGTCGAGATCGATGTCTTCCCAGAAGGTTCTCGCCGGCCGATCGGCATCGTCTCCCGGGTGGAGGTGCTTCGTGATGATGCGTTGCGCGGTGAGTCGTACCTCGCGCTCCTGCATGCGGCCCTCGTTCTCGGCGCGATCCACGATCGGCCCCGCCTGCTCGCCGGTCGCCTGCTTGTCCCACTGCGGGGCAGCGATGAGGGCGTCGACTGCTGCGGACGCGGTGGACACGAGATCCGGGGCCACCGGCGGTTGGAAGGGCATCCGGAGATAGGAGCACAACACGTTGACGACGGTCTGTCGCTGGTCCGGTACGTTCTGCGCCAGCCGTTCGAGGGCGTACATCCCGCCCAGGCGCACCGGTGCCTTCTCCGAACCGAGTTGCTCCACCGCCTTGGTGTACAACTCGGTCACCCGTCGTTCGGTGGCGTCCTGCTCCTGGTGCGCTTGGTCGACGTCCTTCTGCCGCAGTGCTATCTCCGCAGCCTGCTGCCTCCGGGCCGCCAGCCACAACGCCGCCGCTCCCCCTGTGCCGACGACAATGGTCCCGGCCGTCCTGATCGCGTCCAAGCGCGCCCTGTCCGCCTCCGTGCCGTTGCCGTAAGCCAAGAGCAGCGCTGTCGCCACCCCCGCCCCGACCACTACGAGCGCCACCCCGAACCACACGATGGCCCTGGTGGAGAGGACCTTGTAGGTCGGCCGGCCCCGCTGTTCTCCCACGAGAAGAGGATCGTTGGTCGACCACGCGGTTACAACCGGGTTCGCCGAGTCGACCCGAAGGGCTCCATGCCATTCCGGCCGCATTGGTACGCGAACTCGCGCTGCCCTTCGACATCCTGGGAGACCTGCCGCGTGGCGAGCGCGTTCTGCACGAGATGACAGATGCTCAACTTCACTGCCGACGCAGTTGGCGCAGGTGAGCCATGGTTCTAGCGG
The DNA here is from genome assembly GCF_042752395.1 of Actinosynnema sp. NPDC059335. Taxonomy (NCBI): domain Bacteria; kingdom Bacillati; phylum Actinomycetota; class Actinomycetes; order Pseudonocardiales; family Pseudonocardiaceae; genus Actinosynnema; species Actinosynnema sp. NPDC059335. The sequence goes on from NZ_JBHYXZ010000037.1 coordinate 26,426, forward strand.
CTCACCTGCGCCAATCGCTCACGCGATCAGTGAGCCTCGCGGGCGCGCAGGTCCTTGCGCAGGATCTTGCCCGACGCGGACTTCGGGATGGCTTCGATGAACTCCACCACCCGCACCTTCTTGTGCGGCGCGACCTGGGACGCCACGAACTCCATCACGCCCGACTCGTCCAGGTCGGTGCCGGGCTGGCGGACGACGAAGGCCTTCGGCACCTCCTCGCCCTCCTCGTCGCGCACGCCGACCACGGCCGCGTCGGCGATCGCCGGGTGGGTCAGCAGCACCGCCTCCAGCTCGGCCGGCGGCACCTGGTAGCCCTTGTACTTGATCAGCTCCTTGACCCGGTCCACGATGCTGACCAGGCCGTTCTCGTCGATCACGGCGACGTCGCCGGTGTGCAGCCAGCCGTCGGCGTCGAGCGTGGCGGCGGTGGCGTCGGGGTTGTTCAGGTAGCCCTTCATCACGTTCGGGCCGCGGCACCACAGCTCGCCGCGCTCGCCCACGCCGACGTCCTCGCCGGTGGCCGGGTCCACGAAGCGGCACTCCATGTTCGGCGCGATCACCCCGACCGTGCCGACGGAGATGTCGTCGCGGCCGTCCGGGATCGCGTGGCTGACCGGGCTCATCTCGGTCATCCCGTAGCCCTGGGAGACGCGGCAGCCCAACCGCTTGGCGACGGCCGCCGCGAGGTCCACGTCGAGCGGCGCGGCGCCGGAGAAGATGGTGTCGATGCCGGACAGGTCGTACTGGTCGACCAGCGGGTGCTTGGCCAGCGCCACCGCCACCGGCGGCGCGATGTAGACGCGGTCGGTGCGGTGGTCCTGGATCACCCGCAGGAACTCGGGCAGGTCGAACTTCGGCATCGTCACCACGGTCGCGCCGACGTGCAGGCCGTTGTTCATCAGCACCTGCATGCCGTAGATGTGGAAGAACGGCAGCACGGCGAGGATCTTGGTGTCCTCGCCGACCTCCAGCAGCGGCCCGCACTGGACGATGTTGGCGACCAGGTTGCGGTGCGTCAGCATCACGCCCTTGGCCCGGCCGGTGGTCCCGGAGGAGTACGGCAGCACGGCCACGTCCTCGGCCGGGTCGACCGCCACCTCGGGCACCGGGTCGGAGTTGGCCAGCAGCGACGACAGGCTCGGGTAGCCCTCGGCGGCGTCGAGCACCACCACGTCGGAGATGCCCGCCTTCTCCGCGCCGGGCGCGGCGTTGGGCAGCAGCGCGGACACCGTGAACAACATCTTCGCGCCCGCGTCCGTGAGCTGGTGCGCGACCTCGTCGGCGGTGTAGAGGGCGTTGACAGTGGTCGCCGTGGCCCCCGCCCGCAGGATGCCGTGGAACACCACCGCGTAGTACGGCGTGTTCGGGCTCAGGATGCCGACGACGTCGCCCTTGCCGATCCCCCGCGCGGCCAGCGCGGCGGCCAGGCGGTCGACCGCGCCGGCCAGTTGTCGGTAGGTCAGCGACGCGCCCGAGGTGCCATCGACCAGCGCGACCCGGTCGGCGCGGTCGCCGAGGTCGGCGAACAGCAACTCGTGCAGCGAGACGTCCGGGACCACGACATCGGGGAACGGACTGCGGAAGACCATGCGGCTGCCTCATTCATCCAGGGGGCCGGGATCCCGCCATCGTGAGTCAAGCCACATCGCGGGTCAAGGCAGTCGCTCGTCACGCTCCAGCGTTACTTAACTCGGCTAAGAACAACACGAATGGAGTAGCGCCGGCCCTTGTGGGGATCACCGGCCATCTGCCAAGTTGGCAGGGCCTCGCGGGTCGGCTCCCACGCACTCCGACGACCTGCGCGGCACACCCGCGGTTCGCATCCCCCCGTCGAACCGCGCCCCGCGCGGAATCCCGGGTTCCCCCCGCCCGGATCCGCCTGACGCGGGGACCGACGCGGGGCGGCTTGAACTCGCGACTCCCCCTCTCTCCCAAGCCGCCCCGCGCTCCGCGCGGATGTTGCTCTCGGTAGAGCGGTGCGTCTTACGAGGCGCCCGTCGCGGGCGCGGCCACCCGGCGCCGACGGCGACGCCACCAGTAGCCGAGCACCGGCAGCCCCAGCACCACCGCGAACGGCAGCACCGCGCCCAGCACCACCAGCAGCCACGCGAACGCGTCCACCAGCGCGTGCCAGCCACCGGCGAACGCGCTCAGGAAGTCGTCCTCCTCCTCGACGACCACCGACGCGCCCGCCGCCGAGACCGTGACGGTCAACGTGGACAGCGCGACCTGGCCCTTGAGCGTCTCGTACCGGCGCTGCAACGACTCCAGCTCCGCCTGCCGCTTGGTCAGCTCGGCCTCGACGTCGGTGATCTCCGCGGTGGTCGTGGCCCGCTCCAGCAGCCCCCGCACCCGCTCCACGCTGGCCCGCTGGTTCGCCAGCCGCGCCTCGACGTCCACGATCTGCTCGGTCACGTCCTCCGTCGTCAGCTCCCGCTTGACGACCTGCACGCCCTCCAGCGCGGCGATCGCCGTCAGCACGCGGTCCAGCCGGTCACCGGGCACCTTGAACGTCACGGTCGCCCGGTCCGGCTGCGACTTCTCCTGCGCCGCGTACCCGCCCTCGCCCCCGACCAGGTCCGTGACCCTGCCCATCACCGCCGACGAGTCGGCCGCGCGCAGCTCGACCGTCGCCGTGCGCACGAGCTGCCTGCCGTCCCGAGCCGACGCGGTGTCGGCCTGCCGCGCCTCGCCCGACGAGTCCCGCGCGGGCGGCGTGCCGCCCTGCTGCGGCGACGCGACCTCCGGCGCGACGGCCGCCCGATCCGCCGCCGACGACTCGCCGGACCCGTTCGCCCCGCACCCGGCCAGCGCCACCACCGCGAACGCGGCGGCCACCAGCCCCACCCGTCTGCCCATGTGCCCCTCCCTCGTGGTCACCGCAGGGACGGGGCCGGGCCTCAGGGCCGTTGCGCGGGCGTGATCACGATTCGGACACCAGGTGCCGGAACGCCTGGAGGTTGGCCAGCGACTCGCCGCGCGAGACGCGCCAGTCCCACTCGCGCCGGATGGCGCCGGCGAAGCCGATCTCCAGCAGCGTGTTGAAGTCGCCGTCGGCGGCCTCCACCACCTGCCCGAGCACCCGGTCCAGCTCGTCCGGCGTCACGGCGTGCGGCGCGATCCGGCCGACCAGGTAGATGTCGCCGGTCGTGTCGATCGTGTAGTGCACGCCGTACAGCTTGGCGTTGCGCCGCAACAGGAACCGGTAGACGTCCTCGTGCGCCTCGTCCGGCTTGCGGCACACGAACGCCTCCACCACCAGCGCGTGCCTGCCGACCACCAGCCAGCAGTTCGTCTGGAGCTTCTTCGCGCCGGGCAGGGTCACGAAGAACCGACCGGGTCCCTTGTGGTCGTAGCGCAGCTCGCGGTCGTCCAGCGTCGACCGGATGACGTCGTCCAGGCTCAAGCGAAGACCTCCTCGCGGAACACGTCCCGTGCCTCGGCGTACCCGGCGAGGAGTGAATCAGTCGTCCGGTCCCACGAGAACCGGCGGGCGTGGCCGACGGCGTTGCTCGCCAGCTCCTCCCGGCACGCGGGCAGCAGCGCGATGTCGGACAGCACCCGCGCCCACGTCCTCGGGTCGTGCCCGTCCACCAGCACCCCGGACACCCCGTCGCGCACCGCGACGGGCAACCCGCCCACCGCCGCCGCGACCACCGGCGTGCCGCACGCCTGCGCCTCCAGCGCGACCAGGCCGAACGACTCGTTGTGGCTCGGCACGGCCACCACGTCGGCGGCCCGGTACACCCGCGCCAGCGCCTCGCCGCCCTGCGGCGGCAGGAACCGCACCACGTCGGAGATCCGCAGCTCGGCCGCCAACCGCACCAGCTCGTCCGGCGTCTTCAAGCCGGACCCGGACGGCCCGCCCACGACCAGCACCACCAGCCGCGACCGCAGCCCCGGGTCGCGCGCCACCATCTCGGCCGCCGCGCGCAGCAGCACGTCCGGGGCCTTCAACGGCTGGATGCGCCCCACGAACGCCAGCACCACCGACTCGGGCCGCAGCCCCAACGCCGCCCGCGCACCCTCCCGGTCACCCGGCGTGAACCGCTCCAGGTCCACCCCGGGCGGCACGACCAGCACCTTCGCCGGGTCGGCCGCGTACAGGTCCACCAGCTCGGACGCCTCCACCTCGGTGTTCGCGACCAGCCGGTCCGCCTCGGCCACGACCTGCTCCTCGCCGATCACCCGCATCCGGGGCTCCGGCGTGTCGTCCGCCGCCAGCGCCAGGTTCTTCACCTTGGCCAGCGTGTGCGCGGTGTGCACCAGCGGCACCGCCCACCGCTCCCGGGCGAGCCACCCGACCTGCCCGGACAGCCAGTAGTGCGAGTGCACGACGTCGTAGTGCCCCGGCTCGTGCCGCGCCTCGGCCCGCAGCACGCCCGCCGTGAACGCGCAGAGCTGGCCGGGCAGCTCCTCCTTGCCCAGCCCTTCGAACGGCCCGGCCACCACGTGCCGCACCGTCACGCCCGGCGCCAACTCGGCCACCGGCGGCAACTCCGACGACGTGGCGCGGGTGAAGATCTCGACCGCGATGCCGCGCTGCGCCATCCGCGTGGCGGTCTGCACGATGTAGACGTTCATCCCGCCCGCGTCGCCCGTGCCGGGCTGCTCCAGCGGCGAGGTGTGCACCGACAACACCGCGACCCGCCTCACCGGGAGACCTCCGCGACGAACCGGGCGAGGTCGGCCGCGAACCGCTCCGGCCGCTCCAGGAACGGCGAGTGCGCGGTTCCGTCGTAACGGCGCAAGTCGGCTCCGGGGATCAGGGCCGCCGCGTACTCCGCGGCAGCCGGGTCGACCACCTCGTCGGCGGTGCCGTGCACCACCAGTGTCGGCTTGTCGACCGCCTTCAGCACGGCGGCGCTGTCCACGTCGCGCCGGAACAGGTCCCGGCGGACCCTCGGCGGCACCCGCAACGCCGTCCCCAGCAGCCGCTGCACCACCTCGCCGGGCAACCCCGGCGACTGGTCGCGGCAGAAGTCCGCCAACGCGGGCACGGCCACCGCCGGGTCGTCCGACAACGCCCGCGGCAACGCCGCCCGCATCACCGGCCCGGTCACCCCACCGGGCCGATCGCGCCCGACCTCGGTGATCGCGCCGACCAACACCACCCCGTCGACCAGCCCGGTCCCGTGCGCGCGCAGGTAGTCCACCACCACCAACCCGCCGTACGACCACCCGACCAACACCACCGGCCGCCCGACGTGGTCCACGACCGCCTTCAGGTCCGACGCCCACACCGCCGAGTCGCGATAACCCCCCGCGGCCACCTCGGAAAGACCGTGACCACGCAGGTCCAAGGCGTACGACCGCATCGAGGGGTGGGGCGACCACACCTCCCCGGACTGCGCCCAACCGTGCACCAGCACGACCGCCGGGCCGTCGACCGGACCCGACTCGCGAACCGCCAGCCGGACGCCCCCGGCGTCGAGGAGAGTGTTCTGCACGACCTAGGACAACGCACCACCGAACCCATCACTTCCCACGCAAGTGATTTTCGGTCCTCCACCACACCAACACCACAAACCCGGCTACCACGAGTCACGAAACAATTCCCCGCAGTGCACCAACCCCGACAACACCACCCACAACACACCCAAAACGACCCACAACGGACCCGCCACCACCCCACCGAGGCTCGATTTGACATGGGTTCGGGTGCCTTAGGCTGGACGAAGCCGGCAGGCCTGGCGGGACGCTTTTCCCCGCCGGGCCTGCCGGCTTTGGCCTGCCCCTGGTACCCGTAAGGGCCCCATGTCAAATCGAGCCGGACGCGCGCCCCACAGCGGACCTCGCCCCCACAGCGACCGACGCCACCACAGCGAACCCCGCCACCGAGCCCTACCGCCTCACAGCGCCGACATCGTCTGCCACTGCGCCCACGGGATCTGCCAGTCGTACCAGTCGTACTGCGGCGGCAACGTCGTGATCGACCCCGTCACCTCCACCGGGTCGCCGACCAACGCGCTGTCGTAGTACGCCTTCGCGTCGGCCTCCAACAGGTTCGCGCACCCGTGCGAGGTGTTGTTCTTCCCGATGTTGGCCGCGTTGTCGTTGTTCTCGTGGATGAACTCGCCGTGGTTGGAGATCCGCACGGCCCACTTCTTGACCACGTTGGTGTACCCGTACCGCGGGTTGTCGAAGCTGAACTGCGGGTCCTTCTGCATCACCACGAACGTGCCGTTCGGCGTGGTCAGCTCCGGGTCCGCGTCCTTGCCGAACGACGCCGGGTACGTCGCCACCGTCTGCCCGTCCCGCTGCACGATCATCTGGTGCGTCGGCGTGTCGATCTTCACGACCTGGTTGCGGCCGATGGTGAAGTCGCTGGTCACGTCCGCGCGCCCGTACGCGCCGCCGCCGTACGGCACGCCGTACAGCTTCGCCTCGACGTGGACCTGGGTGTTCGCGGGCCAGTAGTTCTCCGGCCGGTAGTGCACCTCGCGCGAGTTCAGCCACGCCCAGCTGCCCTGCACGCCGGCGGAGTTCGTCACGGTCAGGGCCTTCTCCACGGTCGCCCGGTCCGCGACGTCCGCGTCGAACTCGACCTTGATCGGCACGGCGACGCCGACCGTCTGGTTGTCGCCGGGGAACAGCGTGGCGCGCACCTGCGCCGCCGGGTTCACCGTCGTGAACCCGCCCTTCAGCTCGACGGGCTTGCCGTCGGTGCCGGTGGCGCGGCCCGCGTAGGCGTAGGTCTTGCCGAACCCGAGCGGCTCGGTGCTGGACCACGACCGCTTGTCCCCGGCGAGCTGGCCCGCCACCGCCTTGCCCTCGGGGTTGGTGACCGTGACCTGGTCGATCGTGCCCTCGGCCACGGTGACCTGCACCGGCACGTTGACCGGCACCTCGGTCGCGCCGTCCGCGGGCGCGGTGGTGAACCTGGCCACCGGCGGGTTGTCGCCGCCGACCGGTTTCGCCGTGCCCGGCTCGACCTTCGCCGAGCAGCCGGCCAGCAGTGCCAAGCCGACGAGCAAGGACGCCACCACTCTGCTGTGCACGTTACGACGCACGTTACGACCTCCCGATCGAAGGACGCTCCACACGACTTCCGGTGCGAGTGATCCGCATCACACACCTACGATCCCGCGTGTGAACCGTCCTATCGCAGTCGTGACCGGAGCCAGTGCGGGAATCGGTGAGGCCACCGCCCGCAGGCTCGCCGCCGAGGGCTTCCACGTCGTGCTCGGCGCCCGGCGGGTCGACCGCCTCCAGGTTATCGCGGATGAGATCGGAGGCACCCCGGTCGAGCTGGACGTCACCTCCGCCCCGTCCGTCGCGGCGTTCCTGGACGCCGTGCCCGAGGCCAACGTCCTGGTGAACAACGCGGGCGGCGCGCGCGGCCTGGCCACCGTGGCGGAGGCCGACGAGGAGCACTGGCGCTGGATGTGGGAGACGAACGTGCTGGGCACGTTGCGCGTCACCAAGGGCCTGCTGCCGAAGCTGATCGCCTCCGGCGACGGCCACGTCGTCACGGTCACCTCCGTGGCCGCCTACGAGGCGTACGACAACGGCTCCGGCTACACCTCCGCCAAGCACGCCCAGTCCGCGCTGCACCGGACGCTGCGCGGCGAGCTGCTCGGTCAGCCGGTGCGCGTCACGGAGATCCTGCCCGGCATGGTCGAGACGGACTTCTCGGTCAACCGGTTCGACGGCGACACCGAGCGCGCCGCCGCCGTCTACCGGGGCGTGACGCCGCTCACCGCGGACGACGTGGCGGACGTGATCGCGTTCGCGGTGACCCGGCCGCCGCACGTGAACCTGGACCGGATCGTGCTCAAGCCCCGCGCGCAGGCGTCGGCGTCCCGGGTGCACCGGACGACGTGAGCAGCTCCACGTCGAGCTGATCGAGCACCGGGCCGATCGGGTTCGCGAACCCGCGGTCCGGGCTGCCGCCGCAGTACAGCCCGACCACCCGGTTCGCGTCGTCCAGCAGCACCGCGCCGGAGTCGCCGTGGTCGGCGAACCGGGGCGACTCGATGCGGATCTGGTCGTGCAGCGTCCGCACGCCCAGCCCCACGCCGAAGTCCAGCGTGATCGCCGCGTCGGTGGACGCCACCACGCCGACCGTGACCGCGGTGGTCCGGCCGCGCTTGCGCACCCGGTCGCCGACCCGCGCCCGCGCCGGGCCGGTGATCGGCCCGAGGCCGACCACCTCGGGCCGCACCCGCGGCGTGGTGAGCATGATCGCGGCGGCGTCCACCCGGCTCGACAGCGCCGCCCGCGACAGCGCGCCGACCCGGTCGTGCACCGGGTGCCCGCCGTCCACGCGGGACGGGTGGACCATCGGGTCGCCGACCGACCAGGCGTCGTCCACGCAGGCCACGTGGAACGACGTGAGAGCCATCACCAGGTGCCGGCGGCGCGGCGTGACCAGCGCGCCGAGCGTCCCGGCCACCACGTAGTCGTCCGCTTCGGACACGTCCGGCGGCACGAGCCGGACGGCCCGGCTGGGCCCGATCCCGATGCCGCCCGCCAGGGACTCGTGCCGCTCCGCCCCGCTCACGCCCTCCGGCGACGCGATGGTGTGGTGCGGCCAGAACGTGTCCTCCACCACGTCGGTCGGCAGGCCGAGCACGTCCGGCGGGATGGCGAACTGGGCGGCGGGACCCTTGCGGCGGACGTACACGACGATCGCCAGCTCACCGGTCACCCGGCCGCGCACGGTCTTCTCGCCCAGGTCGACACCCACCACACCGGGCCGGCTCAGGAAATCGTCCTCGACCAGCTTCTTGATCGGCCTGGCGGCCGCGCGATCGTCGTAGGGGTAGGCCATGACGACCTCCAACGGGTGCCTCTACCTCCATGAAACGCGCGCAGTGAGGATTCGTCACACGGAGTCACCCGTTCGGCCGTCCTGTCCCGCGGTGGCGGGCCGGGTCCGGCCGCCCGACCGCGGAGGCCGCGAGCGCCCGGCGTCAGCCCAGGTCGCACCCGACCAGCACCGGCTCCGGCCGCAGCTCCACCCCGAACGCCGCCCGCACCCCGTCGCGCACTTCGCGCGCGAGGTCGAGCAGGTCCTCCGTGGACGCGCCGCCGCGGTTGGTCAGCGCCAGCGTGTGCTTGCCCGACAACGCCACCCGGCCGCCGGGACCGCGGTGCCCGCGGCCGAACCCGGCCCGCTCGATCAGCCACGCCGCCGACAGCTTCGCGTGCCCCGGCCCCGCCGGGTAGGTCGGCACGTCCACGTGCGGCCCCAGCCGTTCCGCGATCCGGATCAGCACACCGGCCAGCGTGGAGTCGTCCAGCAGCGGGTTGGTGAAGAACGAGCCCGCGCTCCACGTGTCGTGGTCGGCCGCGTCCAGCACCATCCCCTTGCCGCGGCGCAGTTCCAGCACCGCCTTGCGGGCCGCGTCGGCGGGCACCCGGTCGCCCGGCGCGACCCCCAGCACGCGGGCCAGCTCGGCGTACCGGATCGGCGCGGACTGCCCGCCCGCGGTCAGCGCGAACCGCGCCCGCAGCACCACCGCGTGGTCGGTGCCCTTCAGCACGCTCGTCCGGTAGGCCAGCCCGAGCCCTTCGGCGGGCACCTGGTGCACCCGGCCCGTGCGGCGGTCGAGCAGGTCCACCGACGTCAGCACCTGCGCCACCTCGACGCCGTACGCGCCGACGTTCTGCACCGGCGTCGCGCCGACCAGGCCGGGGATGCCGGACAGGCACTCCAGCCCGCCCAGCCCCTGCGCCACCGCCTCGGCGACCACGGAGTCCCAGTCCTCGCCCGCCTCGACGGTGAGCTGCACCAGGCCGTCGCCCAGCGGGTCGAGCCGGCGGCCGGTGGTGCCGACCGCGACGACCGTGCCGGGGAAGCCGGCGTCGGACACCACGAGGTTCGAGCCGCCGCCGAGCAGCAGCAGCGGCTCGCCGGCCGTGTCCAGCTCGCGCACGACCTCGACCAGCTCGGCGGCGGTGGTGGCGCGCGTGAAGCTCTTCGCGGGGCCACCGAGCCGCAGCGTGGTGCACTCGGCCAGCGGCACACGGGCACTGGAGGGCGGGGTGGTCACGACCGAGAACGGTAGCCTCCGCGCCATGGCACGCCGCATCGAGCACCGAACCACGTCCCGCTGGCCCGCGCGGGACGTGTACGCCGCGCTGGTGGACCGGTCGTACCTGCGCGACCGGCTCGCCGCCCTCGGTGGCACCGACCCCGAGCTGGTCGCCTTCACCACCACCGAGCAGAGCACGTCCTACCAGCTCAGGCAGGGTGTCCCGGCGGACCGGCTGCCGTCGGTCGCGCGCGGCCTGCTCGGCGGCGACCTCGTCATCGACCGCGCCGAGTCGTGGACGGAGGCCGGGTACGCGGGCACCGTGGAGGTGACGCTGAACGGCGTGCCGGGCCGGTTGGACGGCACGATCACGCTCGCCGACACCGCGGGTGGGAGCGAACTCACCCTCACGGGTCAGGTCAAGGTGGGCATCCCGATCATGGGCGGCAAGCTGGAGGCGCTGATCGCCGAACAGGTCGCCCTGCTGCTCGACAAGGAAACCGAGTTCACCGCCGAATGGCTCGCACGCCGCGCCTAGCCGCGGGCCGGGCCCGCGCGCTCGGCCTGCCCACCCGGGGCACCACCAACCCGAACCGGTTGCGCCGCGTCGACCGGTGGGTGGCGCACACCTACCGCGACCTGCTGTCCGCGCCGGAACCGCTGGTCGTCGACCTCGGCTACGGCTCGTCGCCGGTCACCACGGTGGAGCTGGCCGCGCGGCTGCGCGCGGTCAACCCGGACGTCCGCGTGCTGGGCCTGGAACTCGACGCCGAGCGCGTGGCGGCGGGCAAGGAGGTCGCCGACCCGCCGCGGCTGGACTTCCGGCGCGGCGGGTTCGAGCTGGCCGGCGCGCGCCCGCTGCTGCTGCGCGCGTTCAACGTGCTGCGGCAGTACACCGAGGAGCAGGCGGCGGAGGCGTGGGACACCATGGTCGGCCGGCTCGCGCCCGGCGGCGTGCTGGTGGAGGGCACGTGCGACGAGATCGGCCGCCGGTGCTGCTGGGTCGCGCTGACCGCCGAGGGACCCCGGACGTTCACGATGTCGTGCCTGCCCGCCGACCTGGAAACGCCGAGCGACCTGGCCGAGCGGCTGCCCAAGGCGTTGATCCACCACAACGTGCCGGGCGAGAAGGTGCACGCCCTGCTCGGCGAGCTGGACGCGTGCTGGGCGACGTGCGCGCCGTTCGCGCCCTACGGGCCGCGGGCCCGGTGGGTGGAGTCCGTGCGGCTGCTGGCCGAGCGCGGCTGGCCCGTGCTGGACGACCGGAAGCGGTGGCGGTTGGGGGAGATCACGCTTCGCTGGGACGTCGTGAGTCCCTAGGGTGTGCGGGGTGGACCACGCCGACTTCGTGCAGCACCTGAGGACCCAGTACGCCGCCCTGCGCGCCGCGGCGATCGCCGCCGGCCCGGACGCGCCGGTGCCGACCTGTCCCGGTTGGACGGTGCACGACCTGGTCGACCACCTGGGCCGCACGCACTCGTGGGCGCTGCGCGCGCTGCACACCCCGGTGGACGGCGACCGGCCGCGGCCCGACGACCGGCCCGCCGACTGGGACGAGCTGCTCGTGTGGTCGGAGAAGACGTTCGCCGAGCTGGCCGACACGCTGGCGGGCACCACGTCGAACACGCCCGCGTGGACGTTCGTGGGGCCGAAGACCTTCGCGTTCTGGTCCCGCCGGCAGGCGCACGAGACGGCGATCCACCGGCTGGACGCCGAGCACGCGCGGCACGGCGCGGACGTGCCGTCGCTGCTGTTCGACGTGGAGTTCGCGGCCGACGGCGTGGACGAGTTCCTGACCTGGATGCTCACCAACACCACCCGGCGCAGGCCGGTCGAGCGGGCCGGCCGGGTGCTGTTCCACGCCGCCGACGCGGGCCGCGCCTGGGAGTTGCGGCTCACGCCGGGGCAGCCGCCGGAGGTGGGGCCGATCAGCGGCTCGGCCTCGGCGACCGACGAGGACGCCACCGTGGCGGGCACCGCGGACGCGCTGTACCGGGCCGCGTGGGGCAGGCCGAGCGGGGCCATCACATCAGGTGACAGGTCACTGGTGGACGGGCTGCCCCGACCGTAGATACTTCCCGTCGTGCCTCTGCCTGAACGACGCTACGTGATCACCTTCGGCTGCCCCGACCGCACCGGCATCGTGGCCAGGATCGCCTCGTTCCTGGCCGAGCACGGCGGGTGGATCGTCGAGGCGGCCTACCACACCGACCCGGCCACCAACTGGTTCTTCACCCGCCAGGAGGTGCGGGCGGACTCGCTGCCGTTCGACGTGGACGAGCTGCGGACCCGGTTCGCCGAGGTGGCCCGGGAGCTGGGCGCGCACCCCGGCTCGTGGCGGGTGACCGACTCGGGCGAGCGCCGGCGCGTGGTGATCCTGGTGTCCAAGGAGGGGCACTGCCTGTACGACCTGCTGGGCCGGGTGGCCTCGCACGAGCTGGACGTGGACGTGGCGGCGGTCATCGGCAACCACGCGGACCTGGCCGGGATCACCCGGGCGCACGGGATCCCGTTCCACCACGTGCCGTTCCCGGCGAACGACCCGGAGGGCAAGGCGGCGGCGTTCGCGCAGCTGCGGCAGCTCGTGGACGCGCACGAGCCGCACGCGGTGGTGCTGGCGCGGTTCATGCAGATCCTGCCCGCGGAGCTGTGCGCGGACTGGGCCGGGCGGGCGCTGAACATCCACCACAGCTTCCTGCCGTCGTTCGTCGGGGCGCGGCCGTACCACCAGGCGCACAGCCGGGGCGTGAAGCTGGTCGGCGCGACGTGCCACTACGTGACCGCGGACCTCGACCAGGGCCCGATCGTGGAGCAGGACGTGATCCGGGTGGACCACACCGACTCGGTCAACGACATGGTGCGTAAGGGGCGGGACATCGAGAAGGTCGTGCTGGCGCGCGGCCTGCGGTGGCACCTGGAGGACCGCGTCCTGGTGCACGGCAACCAGACCGTCATCTTCTGAACGTCGAACTCACGGGTCCCGAGCGTTCGACTCTCGGGGCCTGAACGTACGACTCACGCGAGAGTCCTACGTTCGCGCCCCGTGTGTCGAACGCTCCGGACCCGTGTGTCGAACGCTCGGGTCTGGCGGATTCGGCGTTGGGGCGCGGGGTGGCACGTAGGCTGCGCCGGTGCGCACCGAGTTCACCGACCTCGACCGGGTCCGCGCGGCGACCGACCTGCGGGACGCCGTCCTCGTCGGGCTGGATTTGGGCGAGGAGGAGCTGCGCGTGCCGATGGACGGCGCGCTGTTCCTCGGCTGCACGCTCTCGCCGGTCGCCCAACGCCGTGCCGCGGCGGCGGGCGCGCTGGTGTTCCCGGCGATCCCCGGCCTGCCCTACGACGTGTACCGGTCCCGCCTCTACACGCCGGCGGAGCTGTTCGCCGGGTTCGACCCGGACGACCCGACCACCTACGCCGACACCCCGGACGCCCGGATCTACCGGCACAGCCGCGCGCAGGGCCACAACCCCGACCCGCTGCACGCGCTGGCCGAACGCCTGCACGACCACGCGATCACCGAGGCGCTGGCGGACGTGCTGCCCGAACGCCCGGTCGCGGTGATGGGCGGGCACGCGCTGGGCCGCGACACCGACGGCTACCGGCGGGCCGTGGAGCTGGGCGCGGCGCTCGGCGAGGCCGGGTTCACCGTGCTGACCGGCGGCGGGCCGGGGGTGATGGAGGCCGTGCCGCTGGGCGTGCGGATCGGCGTGGACGAGCCGACGTTGAAGGACCTGGCCGCCGCGCCGGGGTTCGGCGGCGACGCGGAGTCCATCGGCCGCTGGCTCGCGGCGTGCCCGACGGACCTGCCGACCGGCGACCGGCCGCGCACGATCGGCATCCCGACCTGGTTCTACGGCCACGAGCCGCCCAACCCGGCGTGCGAGCTGCACGCCAAGTACTTCGCCAACTCCGTCCGCGAGGAGGGCCTGCTCACGGTCGCCACCGGCGGGATCATCTACACGCCGGGCAGCGCGGGCACCGTGCAGGAGGTGTTCCAGGACTACTGCCAGAACCACTACGGCTCGGTCGGCCCGGCCGCGCCCATGGTGTTCCTGGGCGAGCGGTTCTGGGTGGACGAGGTGCCCGCCGCGCCGCTGGTCCGGCGGCTCGCCCGCGGCCGGGAGGCGGAGCGCTGGATCCTGGTGACCGACGACACCGACGAGGCGGTCGGCTTCCTGCGGGCGTACGCGGCCTAGCGGGCCAGGCCCTCGACGACCTCCGCACCCGGCAGCTTCGCCAGCACCTCGCCCGGCACGAGCAGCTTGCTGCCCCGCACGCCGCTGCCGATCACCAGCTCCGGCGCGGCCGCCACCTCGGGCGACAGCAGCACGGGCCAGTCGGCGGGCAGGCCCACGGGCGTGATGCCGCCGTACTCCATGCCGCTGAGCGACACCGCGTCGTCCATCGGCGCGAACGACGCCTTGCGCGCGTCCAGCCGCCTCCGCACCACGCCGTTCACGTCCGCGCGCGTGGTGGCGAGCACGACGCACGCCGCGTACCGCACGGTGTCGCCCCGCTTGCCCGCGACGACGACGCAGTTCGCCGACGCCTCCAGCGGCGAGCCGTAGTGCGCGCAGAACTCGGCCGTGTCCGCCAGCGACGGGTCGATCTCGGCGACCGCGAACCGGGACGCGTCCGCCACCGACCGCAGCGCGGCGGCGACCGGGTCGGCCACCAGGTCCAGCCGGTCCAGGGCGGGCACGGGGGTCAGGGTTCCAGCGATGGTCCACACGGGAACCATCCTGCCGGCTCGCCTTGACGTTGACGTAGCGTCAACCCCTACCGTGGTCGGCACAGGGAGGGAGCACGGTCATGGCCTGGTCGATCGCGCAGGTCGCGCGCATGTCGAAGGTGACGTCGCGGACGCTGCGGCACTACGACGCGATCGGCCTGCTCGAACCGGCGTGGATCGGCGGCAACGGCTACCGGTACTACGAGCGCGAGCAGCTCCTGCGGCTCCAGCGGATCCTGCTGCTGCGCGACCTCGGGCTCGGCCTCGACACCGTGGCCGAGGTCCTGGACGGGCGGCACCGGGAGGTCGACGTGCTGCGCAACCACGCGCGGTGGCTGGCCGCCGAGCAGGAGCGGCTGGCGAAGCTGGCGCGGACCGTCTCCCGCACGATCGAGGAACTGGAAGGAGGTGACGAGGTGAAGCTGGAAGAGCTGTTCGACGGCTTCGACGCCGACCGCCAGGCCCGCTACGAGGCGGAGCTGGTGGAGCGGTTCGGCGAGGGCGTCCGGGAGCACGTGGACGAGAGCAAGCGCCGCGTGCGCGGCTGGTCCAAGCCGGACGCCGCGGAGTTCCAGGCGGAGTGGCGGGCCATCACCGACGCCTACGCCGGGCTGTTCGACGCGGGCGTCGCGGTCGACTCGCCGCGGGCGCTGGAGGTGACGGACCGGCACCACCGCTGGATCAACCGCAGTTGGACGCCGGACCGCGAGTCCTACACCGGGCTCGGGCGGCTGTACGTCGACTCGCCGGAGTTCAAGGCGCAGTTCGACGCGCACGCCGAGGGGTTCGCCGAGTACGTCCGCGACGCCATCGCGGCCTACGCGTCGGCCCGGCTCTGACGCCGGCCCCGCAGGCCCACGGGGAGGTGCACATCCCCGTGGACCCGGTCGCCGTCACACGTCGTGCAGCCCGAACGCCTTCATCGCCTCGCGGTTGAACGCGGGCAGGTCGTCCGGGTTGCGGCTGGTCACGAGCGTCCAGCCGCCCATGGTGCAGACCCGGACCTCCTCGTCGGCCCAGTCACCGCCCGCGTTGCGGATGTCGGTCGCGAGGCTCGGGAACGAGGTGAGCATCTTGCCGCGCACCACGTCGGCCTCGACCAGCAGCCACGGCCCGTGGCAGATCGACGCGACCGGCTTGCCCGCGGCCACGTGCTGCTTGACGAACCGCACCGCGTCGCGGTCCATGCGCAGGAAGTCGGCGTTGGCCACCCCGCCGGGGATCACCACGCCGTCGTAGTCCATCGGGTCGGCGTGCGCGAACGGCACGTCCACGTCGAACCTGTCGGCCGGGGTCAGGTGGTCGAACGCCTGCACCTGACCCAGCTTGGGCGCGAGCAGCCTCGGCACCGCGCCTGCCTTCTCCACGTGCTGCCAGGGCTCGGTCAGCTCGACCTGCTCGATGCCCTCCGTGTCGACCAGGAATGCGATCTTCTTCTGTTCGGCCATGCCCTTCGGCTACCCGGCCAGGAAGTCGAGCAACCACCCGCGGACCTCCGCGCGGTGGGTCAGCCACGACGGCACCAGCTCCAGCCTGCCGTTCGGGAACGCGGCCGCGACCCGCTTGGCCACGTCCCCGGGGTGCAGCGGGTCCTCGGTCGCGCCGACCACCAGCACGGGGGCGGTGACCCGGGCCAGCACCGCGGGGTCGGGCACCGCGACGCGGCCGGGCAGTTCGGCCAGCGCGCCGTCGAGCCGGGCGAACGCGCGCCGCCGTTCCGCCTGGTAGGCGGGCGGTCCGCCGACGGCGGCGATGGTCTCCTCGCGGCCGAGCGCGCGTCCGGGCTCGTCCAGCACGGCGGGCAGCAGCAGGGCCACCCGGTCGAACGCGTCGGGTTCGTCGGCGAGCAGCGCCAGCAGCGCGCCGGCGGTCAGGGACACCCCGATCGCCCGCGTCGCGCCGGTCTCCCGGGCGACGGCGCGCAGGTCGGCGGCGATGCGCCGGTAGTCCCAGTAGCCGGGCGGCGCGTCGGGCGCGTCGCCGTGCGAGGGCAGCGTGACCACGACCTTCGTGCCCGGCAGCCCGGAGGTGGGCAGGCGGGCCTCACCCGCTGTCGCGCCGAGGCCGTGGCCGACGAGCGTGACGGGGTCGCCGGAGCCGAAGCCCCGGTGCGTCACCACCGCGGGCCGCGCTGGACCTCGATCAGCCGGGGCCGGACGTCGACCACGTACACCGTGACCGCGACCAGCCCGGCGAGCCAGAACATGCCGCCGGCGGAGAACGGGTGGAACAGCAGCAGCGCGAACGCGCCGCCGCCGGTGATGCCGAGCCACGCGGGCTTGGTCATGCGCTCGGCCGCGGTGTAGGCGTCGGCCCGCTGCGACAGCGCGTGGGCGAACGCGAACACGCCCATGACCAGCGCGGCGTAGTACGCCGCGAACATGACCCAGGCGTCCAGGTAGAGGGGGCTGAACTCCGGGAACGTTGGCAACACGCCTCCAGCCTACGTGCGTCGCGACGTCGCGGTACAGCGGAAACGGGGCGTCCCTGGTGGGACGCCCCGCGCCGGTGCCGTCACCTGGCGTCGTCGCCGGTCTTCTTCGCCGTGGTCGCGCGGGTCGTCGCGCCCTTCGCGCCGCCCGCGGGCCTGGCCGTGGCGACGGGCTTGGTCGCGGCCGGCTTGCGCGGCGCGGCGGCCTTGCGGGCGGTGCTGCGCACCTCGGCGGCGACGTCGCCGCCGACCTCGACGACCGCCTCGGCCAGCTTCTCGCTCGCGTCGTCCACGTCGTCGGCGACCTTCTCGCCGACCGCGCGGGTGCGGCGGGTCACCTTGCCGAGCACGTCGTCGGCGAGCACGCGGGCGTCGGCGGCGGCCGACCCGGTGCGCTTCTGCGCCGTCTCGACGGCCTCCTCGACCTGGTGCAGCGCCTTCTGCAGGCCGGGCTGGGTCTTCAGCTTCTCCAGCGCCTCCTCGCCGTGCTGGGCGAGGAACTGGTAGAGGTTCAGCGCGGACTGGGTGTAGGCGTCCACGACCTTGCGCAGCTCGGCCGGGTCGAGCCGGTCCCGCAGGTCCTTGCGCAGGTCGCCCGACTCGGCAGCGGTCCGCGCCGACTCGGCGCGCTCGCGGGCCTTGTTCAGCGCCTCGATGACGGCCTTGGCGGCCAGGTCACCCGCGCCCAGGGCGGCCAGCAGCGGCGTGCGGGCGGCGGCGACGGCCTGCTCGCCCGCCTTGCGCAGTTCCTCGGTGGTGGGCAGGTTCGGCATGGAGATCACTCCTCCGTTGTGTGCTGGGTGGCGGTCGTCGGATTACCGGCTCCGCCGGCGGTGTTCTCCCGCCGGAACGACTCGTAGACGTCGAGCAGCACCTGTTTCTGCCGCTCGGTCAGGTCGGGGGCGGTGACGATGGCGTCGGCGAGGGCGCCGCCCTCCCGCTGCCGCAGGATCCCGGCCTCGACGTACAACGCCTCCGCCGAGATCCGCAGCCCCTTCGCGATCTGCTGCAGGATCTCCGCGCTCGGCTTGCGCAGGCCCCGCTCGATCTGGCTCAGGTACGGGTTGGAGACCCCGGCGAGCTTCGCCAGCTGCCGCAGCGAGATCTTCGCCGTGTTGCGCTGCCGGCGGATGTACTCCCCGATGTCGCGGCCGAGATCGGCCACCGCCTCGTCGACGGACTTGTCCACCTTCGCGGCACCTCCTCGATCCGCTTCCGACGGTACGCGTGGGTGCTAGCAGTTGCAAGCACGCTGCTAGCGTTCCGGACGTGGGCTCGCCCACAGGGCTACGGTGGACCGGTGGACCATGCGGCGCACCTCCGGGCACGGCTGGCGGACTCGCTGCCGGCCGCGGGCGTCCTGCGCGACCCGCGCTGGGTCGAGGCGTTTCGGCAGGTGCCGCGGCACGTGTTCGTGCCGGGCTGCTTCGTCCAGCGCCCCGACGGCGCCTGGGAGCCGGTGACCTCCGACCACCCGGACCACCTCGACCTGGTCTACCGCGACGAGGTGTGCGTGACCCAGCTCGACCACGACGACCGGGTGTGGGAGCAAGCACTCGCCACCGGGGCCGTGACGGGAGTACCCACGAGTTCGTCGAGCATGCCGACGATCATGGCGATCATGCTGGAGGCGCTGTCGGTCGCGCCGGGCGACCGGGTGCTGGAGGTCGGCACGGGCACCGGCTACAACGCCGCCCTGCTCTGCCACGTGCTCGGTGACGCGCTGGTGACCTCGATCGACGTCGACCGGGGCGTGCTCGCGCGGGCGCGCGAGCGGCTGGGCGCGGCCGGCCACCACCCGACGTGCGTGGCGGGCGACGGCGAGCAGGGGTGCCCGCCGCACGCGCCCTACGACCGGATCCTCGGCACGTGCGCGGTGTCCCGCGTGCCGACGGCGTGGCTCGACCAGACGGCCCCCGGCGGGCTGATCGTGACCACGCTCAACCGGCCCATCGGGGCCGGGCTGCTGCGGCTGACCGTCCGCGACGGGCAGGCCACCGGCCGGGTGCTCGCCGAGGACGGCCGGTTCATGCCGCTGCGCGCGCACCGCCAGGCGTGGGCCGACGACGCGCTGGAGGCCGCCCTGACGGCCGAGCCGACGACGTCCCGCACGACGCTGCTGCCGGCGCGGGCCGTGCTGGACCCGGCCGGCGCGTTCGAGTTCTTCGCCGGGCTGGCGCTGCCCGGGGTGGCGGTGGCGGGCGACCCGGTCCGGCTGGCGCACCCCGACGGCTCCTGGGTGCGGCACCGCGGCGCGGTCGTGGACCAGGGCGGGCCGCGGGCGCTGTGGGACGTCGCCGAAGCCGCCTACCGGCAGTGGCAGGCGCTGGGCCGACCGCGCCGCCACCGGTTCACCTTCACCGCCACCCGCACCGAGCAGCACTTCGCCCTGGAGGGCACCACCCTGACCTGGCCACTCCCGTGAGCGACCGCGCGTGTCCTACGTCCGGAACGCGCGTGTCCTACGTCCGGAACACGTGTGTCCTACGTTCGGAACACCCGGATTCAACGCTCGGAACCGCCGGTTCAGTCGAGCAGCTCCTCCAGGAAGCTGCGCTTGCGGCGCGGGTAGTGCGGTTCGTAGTACCCCGGCGGGTAGACCGGCGGCGGCACGGGCGCGACCGTGCCCGGCGGCGGTTGGTACGCCGGCGGTGGCTGGTACGGCGGCGGCGCGCCGGCGGGCTGCGTGCCGGGCGGCGGCTGGTAGGGCGGCGGCGGGCCCGCGGCGGGCGTGACCTGCGTCGACTGCTCTCCGTCCGCCGCGACGTCCGCCACGGGCACGGCCGTCGTCGGCTCGACGACCGGAACGGGCGCCGGCACGCCCTCCGGCCGGTACGGCTGCGCGTAGTGCGCCCGCTCGGCGGCGATGATCTGCTCCAGCTCGCCGCCGTCGAGGAACACGCCCTTGCAGTTGTCGCACTGCTCGATGTGCACGGAGCCCCGGCTGATGGTCCGCATGAGGTCCTGGCATTTCGGACAGATCACATACCCGAGGGTACGCACGACACAGGGGTGACCGTGTCACCACCAACCGTGACCGGTCCGTCATGATGCGGTGGTGTCCAGATTCCGCCAGCGGGCCGTGCTCACCGGGTGCGTGCTGGCCGCCGTGCTCGCCGCGGCCGGCCTCTTCGTCACCGACTACGGCATCGACCCCGACCTGTGGCTGACCGGCCTCGCCCTCGGCTTCCTGGCGCTGCTCGCCGCGCTGGACCCGTGGCTGCACCGCAGGCGCGCCGCCGGCCTGGCCACCGACGACAACCTGGACGCCGCCCAGAGCGCCCTCGCCCGCGCCCTGCACGCCCAGTGGAACGAGGAGTGCCGCGCCCGCGGCCTCCACGACAACGTCCTGGACCTGCACTGGAGCGCGGCCGTCGGCGAACCAGGGCACAGCGACGGCGTGGTGCGCGCGTTCGGCCGCAACCCGCGCATGGTGTTCGTCGGCGAACCGGGCGCGGGCAAGAGCACCACCGTGATGCTGCTCACCATCGGCCTGCTCGACCGGCGCGCGGACGGCCCGGTGCCGTTCCTGCTGCCGCTGTCCACGTGGAACCCGGAGGTCGAGGACGTCCGCACGTGGATGACCCGGCGGCTCTACGAGGACCACCCGGCGCTGCGCAACACCGAGCTGTACGGCAGCTACGCCGCGGACCTGCTGGTCGAGCAACGCCGGGTGTTCCCGGTGCTCGACGGGCTCGACCAGATCCCGCCGGACCGGCGCGCCGCCGCGCTGGACCGCATCAACCGCGCGTTCCCCGGCTCGCAGCCGCTGGTGCTCACCAGCCGGTCGGACGAGTTCGCCGCGCTGGGCAGGCCGGTGGCGGGTGCGCAGGTGCTGTGCCTGCAACCGCTGGACGTGGAGGAGGTCGCCGGCTACCTGCGCGCGGCGTCGGACCCGGTCACGGCGGCCCGCTGGGAACCGGTCTTCCTGCACCTGCGCGACGAGCCGGACGGCCGGCTCGCCGAGGCGCTGTCCACGCCGCTCGCGGTGTGGCTCGCGGGCGTGGTCTACGGCGCGGGCGAGCCGAGCGAGCTGCTCGACCGGTCGCGGTTCCCGGACCGCTACGCCGTCGAGAACCACCTGGCGGACCTGCTGGTCAACGGCGCGTTCGGCGACCGCGGCGTGGCGCACCAGGCCCGCGCGAGCCAGGTGTGGCCGCGCGAGAAGGCGGCCCGCTGGCTCGCGTTCCTGGCCGGCGAGATGCGTCGGCGCGGCGTGCGCGAGCTGGCCTGGTGGGACCTGCGCCGCTCGGTCGCCAACACCTGGCTGGCGCTGCTCGGCGCGGTCGCGCTGGGGGCGATCGGCGGGTTCGGCGTCGGCTGGCTGATGGCCTACGCGAGCACGCCGAAGCTCGCCCCGATCACCGGGCTGGCCGCCGGCCTCGCGGTGGCGGCGGCCGCCCTGCACGCGTCCGGGAGCCGCGTGCCGAAGCCGCGGCTGGGCGTGTGGCGCAGCCTGGTGGTGGTCAGCGGGGTGCTCGGCACGGCGGCGGGCCTGGTGTTCGGCGCGCTGTACGGGCTGTCGGCGGGCCTGGTCGTCGGCCTGGGCAGCGCGGTGGCGGTGGCGCTGCGGTTCGGCCTCGGCAGCACCGCCGAGCTGACCCACCCGTCGAGTCCGAAGTGGACGATGGCGCGGGACCGGATCGCGGTGTGGACGGGGTCGCTGGTGCTGGCCGTGGTGTTCGGCGCGGCCGCCGGCCTGGTGTTCGGGCCGACCCAGTCGGGCATGGTGGGGCTCGGCCTGACCTGCGGGCTGCTGCTCGGCTTCACGCTGTCCGTGCTGCACCTGCGCTGGTGGTGGTTCACCGTGGCGCGGATCTGGCTCGCGGCCCGGGGCAGGCTGCCGTGGGAGCTGATGGTGTTCCTGGAGGACGCGCGCAAGCTCGGCGTGCTGCGGCAGGCGGGCGCCGCCTACCAGTTCCGGCACCCGCTGGTGCAGGACCGGCTGGCGGGCGACCGCCCGTCGCAGGTGACCTCAGACGCCTAGCTTGCGCAGCCGGCCGATCGCCTCGTCCAGCACCTCGTCGCGCTTGCAGAACGCGAACCGCACCAGGTGCCGCCAGCGGTCCGGGTGGTCGGTGAACACCTGCACGGGCACGCCCGCCACGCCGATCCGGCCGGGCAGCTCGCGGCACAGCTGCGCGCCGTCGGTGAAGCCCAACGGCCGGACGTCCGCGGTGATGAAGTAGGTGCCCTCGCTGGGCCGCACCGCGAACCCGGCGTCGGTCAGGCCGTCGGCCAGCCGCGACCGCTTGTCCTGCAGCGACGTCCGCAGGTCCTCGACCCAGCCCAGCTCGTGCCGCAGCGCGTGCGCCACGGCGGGCTGGAACGGCGCGCCGCCCACGAAGGTCAGGAACTGCTTGGCCGCGCGCACCGCGCCGACCAGCTCGGCGGGCCCGCACGCCCAGCCGATCTTCCAGCCGGTGCAGTTGAACGACTTGCCCGCGCCGGAGATCGTCACGGTCCGCTCCGCCATGCCGGGGAACGTGGCCAGCGGCACGTGCTCCAGGCCGTCGAACACCAGGTGCTCGTACACCTCGTCGGTGATCGCCACGATGTCGTGCTCCACGCACAGCGCGGCCACGGCGGCCAGCTCGTCGCGGTTGAGCACGGTGCCGGTCGGGTTGTGCGGCGAGTTGAGCAGCAACGCCCGGGTCCTCGGCCCGATGGCGGCGCGCAGGGCGGCCACGTCCAGGCCCAGCCGCCCGGTGCCCGGCTCCTCGACCAGGCCCACCGTGCGGCGGGTCGCGCCGGCCAGCGCCACGGACGCCGCGTACGAGTCGTAGTAGGGCTCGACCAGCACGACCTCGTCGCCCGGCTCCACCAGCGCGAGCAACGTCGCCGCGATGGCCTCGGTGGCCCCGACCGTGACCAGGATCTCCGTGTCGGGGTCGTAGTGGGTGCCGTACCGCGCCCGGTGCTCGGAGATCGCCTGGCGCAGCTCCGGCATGCCCGGCCCCGGCGGGTACTGGTTGATCCCGGCGTCGATGGAGTTCTTGGCGACCTCCAGCATCCCGGCCGGGCCGTCGGTGTCCGGGAAGCCCTGCCCGAGGTTCACCGCCCCGGTCCGGTTCGCCAACGCGGTCATCTCCGCGAAGATCGTCGAGGTGAACGGCCTCATCCTGGGGACTAGCGCTGGTACCCGCACAAGCCCGCATCTTCACGGACAATGGCGGCGTGGAGCAACTGACCCCCGCCGACCTGCTGAAGCGCCAGGGGCTGCGCCGGATGAAGCTCGTGGCCACCGGGTTCTTCCTGGCCGCGACCGCGATCTTCCTGGTCGCCCTGCTGTTCGAGGACTCCGGCCCGGCGTGGGTGGGCTACGTCCGCGCCGCCGCCGAGGCGGGCATGGTGGGCGCGCTGGCCGACTGGTTCGCGGTCACCGCGCTGTTCCGCAGGCCGCTGGGCCTGCCGATCCCGCACACGGCGATCATCCCGACGCGCAAGGACAGCTTCGGTGACGCGCTGGGCTCGTTCGTCGGGACGAACTTCCTGTCCGAGTCGGTGGTGCGGGACAAGCTGCGCCGCGCGGGCATCGGCAGGCGGCTCGGCGAGTGGGTGGCCCGGCCGGAGCACGCCGAGCGCGTGACGTCCGAGCTGGCCAACGTGGTCAAGGGCGCGGTCACCGTGCTGCGGGACGAGGACGTGCAGGCGGTGATCGAGCAGGCCGTGGTGCGGCGGCTGGTCGACCGGCCGTGGGGACCGCCGCTGGGCAAGCTGCTGGGTCAGGTGTTGACCGACGGCGCGCACCACAAGCTCGTGGACCTGCTGTGCGACCGGGCCTACGACTGGGTGCGGGACAACTACGACAAGGTCATGGGCGTGGTGTCGGACCGCGCGCCGTCGTGGTCGCCGAAGTTCGTCGACTCGCTGCTCGGCGACAAGGTCTACACCGAGCTGCTGAACTTCGCCTGGGCGGTGAAGACCGACGTCAACCACCCGATGCGGCTCGCGGTCGACCAGTTCCTGATCGAGTTCTCGAACGACCTGCGCACCGACCCGGCGACCATGCAGCGGGCCGAGCAGGTCAAGCAGCAGCTCGTGCACCACCCGGACGTGCAGCGGCTCATCGACTCGGCGTGGGGCACGGCGAAGAAGATGCTGCTCGACGCGGCCGAGGACCCGTCGTCGGAGCTGCGCAGGCGCGTGCGCGAGGGCCTGATGTCGTTCGGCACGCGGCTGGTCGAGGACGAGTCGATGCGCGCCAAGGTCGACGGGTGGCTGGAGGGCGCGGCCGGGTACGTGGTGACCAACTACCGCGACGAGATCACCACGCTGATCACCGACACCGTCGAGCGCTGGGACGCCGAGGAGACCTCGCGCAAGATCGAACTGCAGGTCGGTCGCGACCTGCAGTTCATCCGCATCAACGGCACCGTGGTGGGCGCGCTGGCGGGCCTGGCGATCTACACCGTCGGCCAGCTGCTGACCTGAGCGTTCAACTCGGGTGTTCCGAACGCAGGACACGCGCGTCCCGAACGTAGGACTCACGCGAGAGTCCTGCGTTGGGGTCCCGTGTGTCGAACGCCCCGGGGCCCGCGGGTCCGCGCGCCCCTCA
>NZ_JBHYXZ010000037.1:51142-60937 GCF_042752395.1 Actinosynnema sp. NPDC059335
GCGCCCCGGCGGAGAGCGGTGAGAAACCCCGGGGGGAGCCCCACCCCACGCCCGCCCGCCCCCGCCAGACCCACACCCGCGCCCGAGTCCTGCGTTCGGGTCCCGTGTGTCGAACGCCCGGGTGCCCTGGGTTCCGCGCTCAGGTCACGCTCAGCGCGCGCCGTTCCCGCCAGTTGCGCGCCTTCTCCCGGTTGCCGCACGTCTGCATCGAGCACCAGGTGCGCGAGCGGTTGCGCGAGCGGTCGAAGAACGCCCACCGGCAGCCGTCCGCCTGGCAGATCTTGAACCGCTCCCACGACCCCAGCACGGCCAGCCTGGCCGCCGCGCCGAGCACCGCGCCGAGCGCGTCGGTGCCGGACATGGTGGGCACGCCGCGGCTGAGGTCGACGCGGACCAGGCCCGCGGCGGGGGTGGGATCGGGTCCGTCGTGCCGTTCACCCAGCGAGGCGCGCAGCGACGCGCGCGCGGCGCGAACCTCCGCCAGGTCGCCCGCGTGGCCGAGGCCGCGTTCGGTGACCCACGCGCGCCAGGCGGCGACGCTGTCCAAGACGTCCGTGCCGAGTTCGAGGTCTCGGGTGTTCAGGAAAGCGAGCAGCAGCTCCACATCGTGTTCCGCATCGCCGGCTCGACCCTGCGTGAAAGCCGCGTGGTCCCAGCCGGCCGCCAGACCAGTCACCCCTCCACTGTAGGCGTCGGAGCTGCCCGATGTGGCGAAGTAACCGGCAATCGATCGTGACCGGTTAGGCCGACTGCCCGTTCGGAGCAGTGCCGCCGCTACGCCGATCAGGCTATGAACCGTGTGTATACCTCGTGTGTATAGTGCCTCTCATGTCGATCGGACACACCCTGTTGGGCCTGCTCGAAAAAGGCCCACGGCACGGGTACGACCTCAAACGGGCCTACGACGAGCGCTTCGGCCACGACCGGCCCCTGCACTACGGGCAGGTCTACACGACGCTGTCGCGCCTGCTCCGCAACGGCCTGGTCGAGGAGGCCGGCGTCGAGGCGGGTGACGGTCCGGAGCGCAAGCGGTACGCGATCACGGACGCGGGCGTGACCGACGTGGAGCACTGGCTGGGCACGCCGGAGAAGCCGGAGCCCTACCTGCAGAACACGCTCTACGCGAAGGTCGTGCTGGCCCTGCTGTCCGGCCGCAGCGCGGACGAGGTGCTCGACGTCCAGCGCGCCGCCCACCTGACCACGATGCGCGAGCTGACCAAGCGCAAGGCCGGCGGCGACCTCGCCGACCAGCTGATCTGCGACCACGCCCTGTTCCACCTCGAAGCCGACCTGCGCTGGCTGGAGCTCACCGCCGCGCGCCTCGGCCAGCTCAAGACGGCGGTGACCCGATGAGCAACGACCCGACGACCGACGCGCGGACCTCGCGGAGCCTGTTGGAGGCCGTGGACCTGCACAAGTCGTTCGGCCCGACGCCCGCCCTGGACGGCGCGGGCCTGTCCGTGCGCGCGGGTGAGGTGGTCGCGGTGATGGGCCCGTCGGGCTCCGGCAAGTCCACCCTGCTGCACTGCCTCGCGGGCATCCTCACCCCGGACCGCGGCACGGTCCGCTACCGCGACGTGGAGCTGAGCGCGATGGGCGACGGGCCGCGCAGCGAGCTGCGGCGCACCGACTTCGGGTTCGTGTTCCAGTTCGGCCAGCTCGTGCCCGAGCTGAGCTGCCTGGAGAACGTGGCGCTGCCGCTGCGGCTCGGCTCGGTGAAGCGCAAGGAGGCCGAGTCGCGGGCCCGCGAGTGGCTGGAGCGGCTGGAGGTGGCCGACGTCGCGGACAAGCGCCCCGGCGAGACCTCCGGCGGCCAGGGGCAGCGGGTGGCCGTGGCCCGCGCCCTGGTGACGGGGCCGCGGGTGGTGTTCGCCGACGAGCCGACGGGCGCGCTCGACTCGCTCAACGGCGAACGCGTGATGCAGCTGCTGGTCGGCGCGGCGCGGGAGACCAACGCGGCGGTGGTGCTGGTGACGCACGAGGCGCGGGTGGCGGCGTACTCCGACCGCGAGGTCGTGGTGCGCGACGGCCGGTCCCGCGAGATGGAGCCGGTCACGTGAGGGGGTGGCTCTCCGACCTCGCCCTCGGCGTCCGGCTGTCGCTGGGCGGCGGGCGCACGTCGCGGGTGCGGCTCGCGTTGACCGCCGCGGGCATCGGCCTCGGCGTGGCCGTGCTGCTGGCCGCGTCCTCGGCGACGACCGTGCTGGCCGAACGCGGCGAGCGGCAGGCCGCGAGGGAGGCGGTCAGGTCCGCCGAGGCGTCGGGCGACGTGCTGCACATGGCGATCTGGGACACCGACTACCGCGGCTACTCGATCACCGGGCGGTTCCTGCACGGCACCGGGCCGGACGCGCCGGTGCCGCCGGGCCTGCCGCGGGTGCCCGGCGACGGCGAGGTGTTCCTGTCGCCGGAGCTGGCGGACCTGCTGGCGTCCCCGGAGGGCGAGCTGCTGCGGCAGCGGTTCCCGCAGCGGGTGGCCGGCACCATCGACCAGAGCGGCCTGAACGCGCCAAGCGACCTGATGTTCTACGCCGGCGACCGGACCGCGGCCGACGACGGCCAGGACCCGGTCACGCGCTTCGGCGGCGCGGCGACCGAGCGCGAGCTGGAACCCGTGCTGGTCCTGCTGATCATCGTGGGTTCGGTCGCGCTGCTGTTCCCGGTGCTGGTGTTCGTCGGCATCAGCACCAGGCTGGCGGGCGCCGAGCGGGACCGCAGGCTGGCCGCGTTGCGGCTGGTCGGCGCGGGCGCGCAGCGGGTGCGCCGGATCGCGGCGGGCGAGGCGCTGCTGGGCGCGGTCGTCGGGCTGGGCGCGGGCGCGGCGCTGTTCTTCGCCGGGCGGCAGTTCGTCGAACGCGTCGAGATCATCGGGATCAGCGTGTTCCCGAGCGACCTGACCCCGTCGCTGCCACTGGCCGCGACCATCCTGGTGCTGGTGCCGGTCCTGGCGGTGCTGACGTCGGTGGTGGCGATGCGCCGCACGGTGGTCGAGCCGCTGGGCGTGGTGCGCCGCACGAAGCCGGTCAAGCGGGTGCTGTGGTGGCGCGTGGTGCCGATCGCGCTCGGCACGGTCGCCCTCCTCACCCAGACCGGCGCGTTCGGCGGCACGTCCGTCGAGGGGTCGGACGAGGTCGTGATCGGCGGGATCATCCTGCTCCTGCTCGGCATCCCGGTGCTGCTGCCGTGGGTGGTCGAACGCGCGGTGGTCCGGCTGCGCGGCGGCCCGCCGTCGTGGCAGCTCGCGATCCGCAGGCTCCAGCTGGAGAGCGGCACGGCGGCGCGCGTCGTCGGGGGCGTGGCCGTGGTCCTGGCGGGCGGGATCGCCCTGCAGTCGGTCATGGCCAGCGCGCAGACCAGGATCGTGGAGCGGCCGACGCCCGAGTCGGACAAGGGCCGGATCGTGGTCAGCCTCCAGGACTCCCCGCCCGACGCGACCGAGCGGACCGCCGAGGCGCTGGCCCGGGTCGCCGGCGTGCAACAGGCGCACCCGCTGCGGACCGCGACGCTCAAGGCCGGCGAGGACGAGTACCACATGGCGACGATCGGCAGCTGCGACGCGCTGCGCACCCAGGCGGTGCTGCCCAGCTGCCGGGACGGTGACGCGTTCTACATCGACCCCAACACGTCGGGGCGGTCCGGTCACGAGACGCTCCGAGCGGAACAGCGCGTCTCCGTGCTGCTGGACTCCGGCGACGGGCAGGAGTGGGGTCCGGAGTGGACGGTGCCCCGGTTCACCGTCGTCGGGGTGCCCGACGAGCGCAACCTCTACCGGTTCGGCCTGCTGGTCACGCCGTCGTTGGCGCGCGACCTGCCGGTCGACCCCGACGCCGCGAGCGTGCTGGTCCAGGTCGACCCGGAGCGGCCCGAGATCGCCGAGCACGTCCGCAACTCGCTCGCGTCGATGACGTGGCGCGCCTACACGTCGTACTTCGGCGAGGTCGACGTGTCCCAACGGGTGAAGGAGTTCGAGAGCATCCGCGAGGCGCTGCTGGCCGGTTCGCTGGTCACACTGCTGCTGGCGGGCGCGAGCCTGCTCGTGCTGGCGCTGGAGCAGGTCCGCGAGCGGCGGCGGCCGTTGGCCGTGCTGGCCGCGAGCGGCGTGCCGCGCGGCGCGCTGAGCCGGTCCCTGCTGTGGCAGAACGCGGTTCCGCTGCTCCTCGCGCTGGTCGTGTCGCTGACCGTCGGCGGCGGGCTCGCGGTCCTGCTGCTGCGGATCATCTCCGCGCCGATCGTGCTCGACTGGGCGGGGATCGGGGTGCTCAGCGCCGCCGCCGCGCTGATGGTCGTGCTCGTCACGGTCCTGTCGCTGCCCTCGCTGCGACGGGCCACCGGCGCCCTCGGCCTGCGCTCCGAGTAGGCCCCGGGCGGGCGTCGCCGCCTTCGCGCCCCTGGCGGCGGCGCCACCCGCTCGGAACCTCGAAGCCACGTCCCGGGCCCCCGCGACGTCTGAAGGAATGTGATCCCACTCCCGCACGACACCGACCACGTCCCGGGCCGCGGCCCCCGGAGCGCCCGGGCGGCGTTCCGATGAGGACGAGGTGGGTCGCCGACCTGGTCCTCGGCGTCCGGCTGGCCGTCGGGGGCGGCCGGGCCTCGTGGGCCAGGTTGGCGCTCACCGCCGCCGGCGTGGGCCTCGGCGTCACCGTGCTGCTGCTCGCCGCGTCCATCGGACCGGCCCGCGAGGCGAAGTCCGAGCGCGTGCGGGCGGCGGCGCTCGACCGGGCGGAGGCCGGCGCCGCGATCGAGGCCCGCCACGTCAGCGTGTCCTGGCGCGGACGCCTGATCACCGGCGTGGAGCTGGCCGCCACCGCGCCCGACGCGCCCGCGCCGCCCGGCGTCGGCCGCATCCCCGGGCCCGGCGAGCTGGTCGTGTCACCGGAGCTGTTCGAGCTGATGCGCACCGACGACTCCATGCGCGCCCGTTTCCCGGAGAGCGTCGTCGGCGTGATCGCCGACGCGGGCCTGCCCCGGCCGAAGTCGCTGATCTTCTACGCGGGCCTGGCCGACGCCCACCGGGGCACCGCCCACCCCGCCGCCGGGTTCGGCAGCGACGGGACGCCCGCGACGCTGCCGCCGGTCTACCGGCTGCTGATGGTCGCCGCGATCGGCGCCCTGCTCGTGCCGCTCGGCATCTTCGTCCTGGTCGCCACCCGGCTCGGCGCGACCGGCCGCGCGCGGCGCCTGGCCGCCATCCGACTCGTGGGCGCGTCGCGCGGGCAGCTCCGCCGGCTCGCGGCCGGCGAGACCCTGACCGGCGCCGTGCTCGGGCTGTTCGTCGGCGTGGCGGTGTTCTTCGCGGCCCGGCCGCTCGCCCGGTTCATCGAGGTCGAGGGCGTCGGCTTCTTCCCCACGGACCTGCTGCCCGACCCGCTGCTCGGCGGCCTGATCGCGCTGGGCGTGCCCGTGGTGGCCGTCGTCTCGGCCCTGCTCGCGCTGCGCACCGAGGACGTCGGCCCGCTCGGCCCGGCACGTGCCGTCGCGCTGCCCCGCCGCCGCGCGTGGTGGCGGTTCGGGCTGCTCGGCGCGGGCGCCGCGCTGGTCGTGGCGACGTCCGCGATCGGCGGCTACTGGCAGGTCATGGCCGACGCGCGGCTCGCCGTCCCGCTCGGCCTGGGCATCGCGCTCGTCCTCGCGGGCACCGGCGCGGTGCTGCCGTGGCTGGTCGGCCAGGTCGCCCACCGCCTCGAACCGGACGGCGTCGCGCCGCTGCTCGCGCTGCGCACCCTCCGCTCCGACACGGGCACGCCCCGCGTGCTGGCCGCCGTGGTGGTGGTGCTGACCGGGTCGCTGACGTTGCAGGTGCTGCTCGGCGTGGCCGCCCACTTCACCGCCGCGCCGCCGTCGGACACCCCCGACCGCTGGGTGCTCGACCTGCCGCCCAACACCGCGGTCCGCCCGCTGGAGGAGGCGATCGCGCTGGTCGGAGGCGTGCGAGGGGTCAGCGAGGTGCGCCACCACGACCTCGGTGCCACCCGCGTCACCAGCACCGACTGCGCCGAGATCGCGGCACGGCTGGGCGTCTCCGACTGCACGACCGGCGCGGCCTACCTGGTCGGCGCCGGACCGGCGCCGGGCACCGGGCTCCTCGTCGGGGGACGCGAGTGGGTCGTGCCGCGGTACCGGACCGTCGAGGCCGACGAGCCCCCCGGGCTGCTCGTGGCGGGCGGCGCGGACCCCGTGCTGACCGCCGTGCCGCCGACCGAGCTGGTGGTCCGGGGCGACCCGGACGAGTCCTTCGGCGACCGCCTGCTCGCCGCCACCGGGCGCGCCGACCGGGCCGTCACGCTGCGCCGACCCGTCGACGTCGGTCAGGTCGAGCTGTTCACGTCCCTGCGCGGCGGCGTCATCGCCGGGTCCGTGCTGCTCACCCTCCTGGCCGTGATCGGGCTCGCCGCGGCGGCCGTGGACCAGGTCTTCGAGCGCCGCCGCCCGACCGCCGTGCTGGCCGCGAACGGCGTGCCGCCGAGGGTCCTCGCGATGTCCGCGCTGTGGCAGTCGGCGATCCCGACGGCGCTCGGCATCGGGCTCGCCCTCCCGATCGGCCTCGGCACGGCGTGGCTCGTCGCGCCGGCCGGGCGGTTCCGCGTCGACTGGACCGAGATCGCGTCCACGGTCGCCGCCGCGGCGGTCGTGGTGCTCGTGGTGTCGCTGTGCACGCTGCCCGCGCTGCGCTCGGCGATCCGGCCGGCGAGCCTGCGAACCGAGTAGCGACGCGCCGCGACGGCGTGCGGTTCCCCCGACCACACCATCGTGCGGCTCCCGTATCCCCAGGTCAGACCGGGTGCTCTCAAGGAGCATGCCTGATCGGAACAACACCGGGCTGATCGCCCTCGCCCGCGCCGGGGACACCGCGGCGTGGCACGAACTCGTCCGCCGGTACGCGCGCCTGGTCTGGGCCGTGCCGCGGTCGCACCGGCTGAGCCCGGAGGACGCGGCCGACGTCTGCCAGGCCACCTGGCTCGCGCTGGCCGAGAACCTGTCCCGCATCCGCCGCCCCGAGCGGCTCGGCGCGTGGCTCGTCACCACCGCCCGCCGGGAGACGCTGACCGTGCTGCGGCTGCGCGGCCGGGAGGCCCCGCTCGACGGGTGGGAGGTCGCCGACGACGGGCCGACGCCCGAGGACGCGGCGCTCGCCCGCGACGCCGTGCTGTGGCGGGCCTACGCGACGCTGACCGACCGCTGCCGGGAGATCCTGCGGCTCGCCGCGTTCGCGCCGGAACTGTCGTTCACGCAGGTCGCCGAGGCCGTCGGGGTGCCGGTGAACAGCCTCGGCGCCACCCGCGGCCGGTGCCTGGCCCTGCTGCGCCGCCGCCTCGGCGTGGAGGTGGCCCGGTGAGCGACGACCGCGCGCTCCTCGACGCCCTCGCCCACCTCGTGGACGACCTCGACCCGACGCCCGAGGCGATCCGCGACCGGGCGCGGGCCGCGCTGGCCGAGCGCGCCGACGCGACGCCCCTGCGGCTGCTGGCCGACTCGGTCCGCGTGGACCCGCCCGGCATGCGGGGCCGCGGCCACGCCCGGCGGCTGGCGTTCACCGACCTGGACCTGCGGTTCGACCACGTCGCGGGCGGCCTGCACGTCACCGGGCTGGCGCGGGCGGCGACCCTCGCCGTGGCGCGGTGGCCGGGCGGTCGGGTGGCGGCCGCGGTCGACCCGGCGGGCTGGTTCCACGTCGAACGGGTGCCGTTCGGGCCGGTCAGCTTCGTGCTCCGGCACGCCGGGCGGGACCGCGCGACGCCGTGGTTCGTGGCATGACGGCCTGGCAGGTGGCGGTGCGGCGGGCGGAGGCGCTGCTCGCCGCGGGCCACGTCCGGCAGGCCGGCGCGCTCCTGCGGTCCGCCGTCGCCGCGCGGGTGCCCGAAGCGGTGCTGTTGGCGGCCCGGTGCGCGGTGCGGGACGGCGACCGCACCGCCGCGCGGGCCCTGGCGGCGCAGGCGGAGGACCTGTTCCGCGCGGCGGGCCGCTCCTCCCTCGTGGCCGCGGCGCAGGCCGTGGCCCTGTGCGCCGGCGCCCCCGACGTGCCGACGGCGGTGGTCGCCGCGTGCGACCGGCGCCGGGGGACGACCCGGTCCAGGGCCGTCGGCTGGCTGGCCCGCGCCCGACTCGCGCCGACCCGGCGGGCCGCGGTGGCGGCGTGCCGGGCGGGGCTCGCCCTGGACGATCCCGACACCCGCGGAGAACTCGTGAACATCGCCCTCGACCACGCCCTGAACAGCGCCGACGCCCGCGCGGTGTGGCGGTGGGGCGAGGGCGCGGCCGGCCGGCCCCCGGAGGTGGCGCCCGGCGTCGCGCGGGTGCGGGCCGAACTGCGGCTGGCGCGCGTGCGGCGGGACCGGGAGCGGATCGCGCGGCTGGAACGGGAGCTGCGCGGGCTCGCCCGGCCGGCGACCCCGGCCGTGCCGCTGAACGACGTGGTGGACGCGTTGGGCGACCGGGCGCTGCTGGTGTTCGTCAGCCACCGGGAACGGCTGGTCGGCGTGTCCGTGGTCGACCGCCGGGTCCGGCTGCACGACTTCGGCGAGGCGCGGACCGCCGCCCGGCACGTGCGGGCGCTGTCGTTGGCCGCCGCGCCGCACGCCGTGGCCGACCTGGACCGGCTGCTGCGGCCGGCCGGCGACCGGCCGGTGGTCGTGGTGCCGAGCCCGGAGCTGACGCGAGTGCCGTGGGCGGCGCTGCCCTCGGGTCGCGGGCGGGCCGTGTCGGTCGCGCCCTCGGCGAGCTGCTGGCACCGGGCCGACACCCGGCCGCTGGCGCTGGCCCGGCGGCTCTGGGTGGCGGGGCCGTCGCTGCGGCACGCGCACCGGGAGGTCGAGGCGCTGCACCGGGCGCACGGCGGTCGGGTGCGTTCCACGGTGGAGGAGACGTTGCGGGAGATGCCCGAGGTGGATGTCGCGCACATCGCGGCGCACGGCGTGCTTGACGACGAGTCGTCGTCCTACCTGCGGTTGGCGGACGGACCGTTGCACGGGTACCACCTGGAGGGCCTGGCGCGGGCGCCGTCGGTCGTGGTGCTCTCCGCGTGCGAGCCGGGGTTGGCGCGGGTGCTGCTGCGGCGTGGCGCCCGGGTCGTCGTGGAGAGCGTGCGGCCGGTGCCGGACGACCGGGTGGTGGACCTGATGGTCGATCTCCACGCCAACCTGGCGCATCCGGCGCAAGCGCTTGCGGACGCCCAGGCCCGGCACGGCGACCTCGGCTTCCTGTGCGTGGGCTCGGGGTGACCGCCGTTCACTCAATCGGGGGACACTCGAATGGGTTAGCGGAGTGGCCGGCCACGGAGCCGCCGGTCAACCGTCCACACGGGACGCGATGTGAGCGTCCACAACGGACATATCGCGCCGTCGCACCGTCGTGCGCGGACGACGGACCGTGTTCGTGGACCGGCGGGGAGACACGGACAGCCGCACCGCACCGCCCTTCCGAGTGGGTTCCGGCGGAGAACGTTCGAAAATCCGGTTACCAGTGCTAGACATAGCAGAACGTCGACCTCGAACGGTCCGTCCCGTTCGCCTCACCCGGAACGGTGGTGATCCACGGTGGCAGCTCCCGAAGCGGTGCGCCGCGGCGGATCGCTGCTGCTCCGGGCGCTGGCCGTGGGCGGGTTGGCGACCGCGGCGTGGCTGGTGTGCGCCGGCGTCGCGACGGCCGACGAAGACCACTCGGACGAGGCAACGAAGACACTCGAAGCGGTGAACCTGACGCGACGCCTCCAGCCAAACGCCGGGGCCCCGCTGGGCGCCCCCGCCGCACCGCCCCCCGGGGTGGCGTTGCTGTGCGGTGCCGCCGCTCCGCAGCCCC
>NZ_JBHYXZ010000037.1:60947-62018 GCF_042752395.1 Actinosynnema sp. NPDC059335
CTTATAACACCAGTGGTCCGGGTAAACGCACACCCTCGATGGGGTAACAGGGACTCGGGGCGATCTCTTACGGGGTTCCGCCGGGTTTCCCGCCGACGCGGCACCGCAGCACGTGGTGCCGTTCCTGTCGGTCGCGGCCGAGCCGCAGCCCGTCGGGGCGGCGCCGTTCCTCGCCCCGGGCGCCACCGCCGACCCGATCGTCGTGACCCCGTTCGTGCCGTACGCCGCCGAGGGCGATCCGTACCCGGCGGAGTCCTACGCGTACTCGTCGAGCAGCGGCTACAGCCACTCCGGCACGGTGTCGAACACGATGCCCGCGCCGGTGTACGAGGCCAAGGCGGCCGCGAAGGCCGCCGCCCGCGCGGCCGCCACCGCCGAACCGGTGGTGGCGGACGTGCCCCCCGCGCCGGCCCCGGTGGCCGAACCCGTGCGGACGGCCGTGCCGCCGGCCCCGCCGGCCACCGCGCCACCCGCGGCCGTGCCATCGCAGACCGCCTCGGACACCGAGGTGCGCTGGGAGGCGCCGGAACCGTCCGCCCCCGCGCCCGCGCCGAAGCAGGCGCCCGCGCCGACCGCGCCCACGGCGTCGTCGGGTGGGGCGGACAGCGGCAGCGGCCACCGCGGCGGCGGGGTGTTCCACGCGTCGCTGACCGGTCAGTCGACCGCCAAGCCGTGGGCCGCGTGGTCGGCCGAGCGGTGGGACGACGACCGGTCCCCGGGCAGCGTTCCAGGGCTGCCCAGCACATCACCCGACTGAGTCCGACGGGACCCGTGTGCCCCGAGCACACCGGGCCGACTCCCCGTTGACCGGTCTTTTCCGCCTGTCACGCACTTCTCACACCGATGCGATCCGCGCTCGACCGGACACCCGTCCTGCCAACCGCGCCCTGGCAGGAACGGGAGAGGTCCCGTCACCGCGCTGCCCCCGCGGCGACCGGGACCGCACGGGAACCTGCGGCAGGGGACGCCAATCCCTGGAGCGTCCCCCCCCCACGTCCCCGACCGCCCGGGGGGGGGCCGCCCCCCCACAGCGGGGGCGAGGCACACCCCGCCGCAGCGGCACCACAACAC
>NZ_JBHYXZ010000038.1:0-61271 GCF_042752395.1 Actinosynnema sp. NPDC059335
GGGGGGGGGGGGGGCGCGCCGCCCCGGCGCGGGGGGCGGCCCACCCCCTCCCCCCGGTTCCGCTCCCCCCCCGCGGCGGCCCCGCCGCCCGCCCCCCCCCGGCCCCGTGGTGTGATCAGACGCCGGCGATGGACTGGATCCAGGACCGGTACCGCGTCACGTTGGTGTAGGCGGTGGTCGTCTGCCGGTCGCTGGTGGACGCGACGCCGACCTGCGCGCCGCCCGCCATCATCGGGCCGCCCGAGTCGCCGCCCGCGGTGATGCCGTCGCCGCGCCGCGCGCAGATCGCGTTGCCGCCGTAGGCGTCGGTGCAGCCGCCGGTGACGACCACGTTGGCCACCTTCAGGTACTGCGACTGGCAGTTGATCTCCGAACCGCACTGGGACGTCGCGCCCCAGCCGTAGACCTGCACGGTCTGGCCCACGGTGACCGAGCCGGGCTGGCCGAGCCGCGCGTAGGTCGCGGACACGGAGCGGTCGAGCCGGACCAGCGCGAGGTCCGAGGAGTGGGTGTAGGTCTGCACGCCGTTGGCGACCGTCCCGCCGGAGGTCTGGTCGAGGCTGCCGATGCGGAACGACAGCCCGCCGCCGCTGACGCAGTGCTTCGCGGTCAGGATCCACGTGGGCGCGATGATCGTCGCGCTGCACGTCTGCCTGCCGTTGGAGAACAGCCGCGCGGCCCACGGCGCGTTGCTCGCGTAGCCGCCGCCGATGATGTACGGCGTCACGCCGCCGTCCTGCGACGCCGGCGTGGCCGACGCCGACGGGACGAGGGCGAGCAGGGACAGCAACGCCGCTGCGAGCGCAGGGATCAACCTGGTGGTTCGCAAGGGTTTCCTCGATTCCTAAGACACGCGATCACTCGCGCACAGGGGTGTCTCGG
This sequence comes from Actinosynnema sp. NPDC059335, assembly GCF_042752395.1. NCBI lineage: Bacteria > Bacillati > Actinomycetota > Actinomycetes > Pseudonocardiales > Pseudonocardiaceae > Actinosynnema > Actinosynnema sp. NPDC059335. Next base: position 883 of record NZ_JBHYXZ010000038.1, read on the forward strand.
GTCACGAGATTCGTACCACTCGATCGGGTGATTAGGGATATCTCGAACCGGTTATAACGCCGCCGATAACGTGTGCCGCATGCTCGTCGAACTGGCCATCGGGGACGCGTACGGCGCGGGCTTCGAGTACGCCGAACCGGCCTTCGTGACCAGGCACAACACCCTCGCGGGGTACGTGCGGCACCCGCGTCACCACGGCATCCGGCCCGGCTCCTACACCGACGACACGCAGATGACGCTGGCGTTGGCGGAACTGCGGGTGTCCGGCGCGCCGTGGACGCCGGAGACGGTGGCCTCGGCGTTCGTGGACGCGTTCCACCGCGACCCGCGCGAGGGCTACGCACGGGGTTTCCGGGCGTTCCTCGCGACCGTGCGGACCGGCGCCGAGTTCCTGGCGCGCATCCGCCCCGACAGCGACAAGAGCGGCGCGGCGATGCGGGCCTCGCCGGCCGGGCTGCTGCCGACCGCGGACGAGGTGCTGCACCTCACCGACGTGCAGGCCAGGGTCACCCACGACACGCCGGACGGGGTCGCGGCGGCGCGGGCGGCGGCGTTGGCCGTGCACTACTGCCACCACGGGCTCGGGCCGGTGGCGGAGGTCGGCGCGTGGATCGCCGACCGGCTCGGGTCGGCGGTGTGGGCGCGGCCGTGGCACGGCGCGGTCGGGTCGAAGGGCGTGGAGAGCGTGCGCGCCGCGTTGACCGCGTTGGCGGGCGGCGGCTCGTTGAGCGCGGTGCTGCGCCAGTGCGTCGCCTTCACCGGTGACGTCGACACGGTGGCCACCGTCGCCCTGGCCGCCGCGTCGCGGTCCGCCGGGATCCGCGCCGACCTGCCCGACGCGCTGGTGGACGGGCTGGAGAACGGGCCGTTCGGCCGCGACCACCTGGCCCGGGTGGACGCTCAGCTGCGGTAGTGGCGCACCAGCTCGGCGAACCGGTCCTCCGGCCACGGGCAGCGGATCTCGCCGAACGTCGCGGCGAAGAACAGCTCCAGGTGCGCGTGCCACGCCGCGAGGGCCCGCGGCGCGAACGCCGGGTCGGCGAGCGCGTGCGTCAGCTCGACCGTCGTGCCCAGGTCGGGGTCGTGCCGGAACTCCCAGCGGACCCGGCCCGCCGGCGAGTCGAACGCCAGCACGCGCGGCTCGACCCGCTCGACCAGCGGGCCGGGCGGCACGTGCGGGTTGGCGGCGCGGGTGGGCACGCCGTCCCCGCCCTCGGTGAGCAGCGCCCACACCTCGCCCAGCGGTCGCCAGACGAGGTCGCGGACGAACCGCACCACGCCGTCGTGGCACCGGCCCTCGTCGAGCCGGAACTCGCGGACGTAGCGCTCCATCGCCCCGAGCACGTCCGCCGGCGGCTCGAACGCCCGGCCGGCCAGGCGTGCCTCCAGCGCCGCCAGGCACGTGTCCCAGCCCGCGGCGTTGCGCGCCGCGCCGTGCCGGTCGCCCAGCACGTGGGTGAAGACCAGCAGGCAACCCCGCTCGTGCGGCAGCAGCTCGAACCTCAGCACGTCGGTGTTCCAGCGGAACGCGAACACCCGGGGCGGGTCGGCCTCCAGCACCTCGCCGGTGGTGACCTGGTCGGGGAAGGCGAACGTCATCGCCCGCCCGTCGACCGCCACCTCCGCCGGGAACCAGTGCGCCAGTTCCGCGGGCTCGGTGACCGCCCGCCACACCCGTTCCGGCGGGTGCGCGAGCACCCGCTCGAACCTCAGCACGGGTTTGCCGTCGATCCAGCCCAGCTCGGTGCCCATCAGCCCATCCCGTCCAGTCGCCGTTCCAGCGCGTCGAGGCTGTCCTCCCACATCCGCCGGTACGGCGCGAGCCAGGCGTCGACCTCGGCCAGCGGCCCCGGCCGCAGCCGGTAGAGCCGCCGCTGGGCGTCCCGCCGGACCTCCACCAGCCCGGCCTCCCGCAGCACCTTCAGGTGCTTGGACACCGTCGGCTGGCTCACCGACAGCCCGTCGACCAGCTCGTTGACCGGCCGCTCGCCGTCCCGCAGCACGTCGAGGATGCGCCGCCGCTGCGGGTCGGCGAGCACGGCGAACGTAGATGCCATGACGGCAATATAGCCGTGCTGGCATATAGGCTCAACCGGTCACGCGACCGCCCGGCGGATCGGCATCAGCGGCGCGGGTGTGGTGGTCAGGAAGTCCGCCACCGCGGCCACGCACTCGTCGGGCCGTTCGAACGGCATCAGGTGCGAGGTGCCCGGCAGGACGCACAGCTGCGCGTCCGGGATGCCCCGGTACATCGCGATCGTGTGCTCCAGGTGCACGATGTCGTCGTCGCTGCCCAGCACGAGCGTCGGGCACGTGATGGCGGCCAGGTCGACCACCTCCGGGTCGTGCGCCGCCCGCGCGAACTTCTCCACCACCACCGGCAGGTGGTCGCGGCCGTCCGGCGACACCTCGGCGTACCGGTCGGCGACCTCGGCCGGCAGCTCGCCGCCCGGCTGCGGCAGGAAGACCCACCCGTCCTTGGCGTAGCCGGAGTTCAGCACCACGAGCTTGCGCACCAGGTCGGGCCGCCGCTGCGCCACGCCCAGCGCCACCACGCCGCCCGCGCTGTAGCCCGCCAGGTGCGCCGGGCCGCCGACCACCTGCTCCAGGTACGCGATCACGTCGCCCGCCAGGACGGCCGACGACACCGGTCCGGGCACGTCCGGCGTCCGCCCGTGGCCCCGGCGGTCCACCAGGTGCACCCGGAAGCGGTCGGCCAGCCGCGCCAGGTTCGGCGCGAAGTCCCGCGAGTCGCTGAACCCGCCGTGCAGCAGCACCAGCGGCTCGCCCTCGCCGCGCACCTCGTGCCAGGTGCGCACGCCGTTGACGGTCTCGTACATCAGGTCCTCCCGTGTGGTCTCACCTACTCGTACGGGAGGGGGCCGGCAAACTCATCGGCAGGCCGAAGAGCGGGAACAGGCGATCACCCAGGAAGGTGGTCGAGCCGGTCATCCGCTCGCCCGAGAACTCCACGAGCACCAGCGCGAACGGCCGCAGCACGCCGTCGTCGCCGGGCCGGTACTGGCCGAACGCCGGCCCGCCGTTGGCCCGCGTCGGCAACAGCCGGGCGGTCTCGCAGCCGCTGCCCGGGTACGCCAACGCGGCCGCGATGGCGTCCCGCCCGCGCAGCCACCACGTGTACGGCGGCATGGTCATCGTCGCGTCCTCGTGCAGCAACGCCACCAGCGTGGCCACGTCGTGCCGTTCGAACGCGGTCGTGTAGCGCTCCAGCAACCCGGCGTCGAACGGTTGCGGCGGCGCGGGCCGCCGGTCGGCGAGGGTCGCCCGCGCGCGTTGCAGCGCGCTGTTGACCGAAGCGACCGTTGTGGACAGCAGCGCGGCCACTTCGGACGCCCGCCAGCACAGCACGTCCCGCAGGATCAGCACGGCCCGCTGCCGGGGCGGCAGGTGCTGGAGCGCGGCCACGAACGCCAGCCGCACCGTCTCCCGCCCCACCGCGACCTCGTCGGCGGGCAGCACCAGCGCGTCCGGCACGGGGTGCACCCACGCGGCGTCGGGCAGCGGCTCGCCCAGCGGCGCGCCCGGCGCGGCGGGCGAGGACAGGTCCATCGCCGTGGCCCGCCGCTGGGCGCTGCGCAGCATGTCGAGGCACACGTTGGTGGCGATCGAGTGCAGCCACGCCCGCAGCGACCCCCGGCCCGGGTCGAACGTGGCGCGCCAGGCGCGCACGAACGTCTCCTGCACGGCGTCCTCGGCCTCGAACGGCCCGCCGAGCATGCGGTAGCAGTAGCCGGTCAGGGCCACCCGGTGAGATTCCAGGTCCACGTCCACACGTCACACGTTAGGATGAAAGCGGCGCCTCGACCCCAGTGCAGCCCTCTTCCGCGTGGCACGACCGCGTGACGTCCCGCTCGACGATCCCGAGGAGCCCTCCCGTGCCCCGCGTGTTCACCGGTTCGCCCGTCCGCGACCTGCTCGCCCTCACCTCCCGGCCCGAGGTCATCTCGTTCGCGGGCGGCCTGCCCGCGCCCGGCCTGTTCGACGTGGACGGCCTGCGCTCGGCCTACGACCGGGCGCTGTCCCGCCGCACGCTCCAGTACGCGCCCACCGAGGGCGACGCGGCCCTGCGCGGCCTGGTCGCCGACCGCCTCACGCGGCGCGGCCTGCCCACCGCCGCGGGCGACCTGCTCGTCACCTCCGGCTCGCAGCAGGCGTTGGGGCTGGTCGCGACCGCGCTGCTGGAACCGGGCGCGGTGGTCGCCGTCGAGGAGCCGACCTACCTGGCCGCGCTGCAGTGCTTCCGGCTCGCGGACGCGCGGGTCGTGCCCGTCGCGGGCGACGACCGGGGCGTGGACCCGGCCGCGCTGGCGGAGGTGATCGAGCGGGACCGCCCCGCGCTGCTGTACCTGGTGCCGACGTTCGCCAACCCGACCGGCCGGACGCTGGACGCCGCGCGGCGGGCCGAGGTCGCCGCGCTGGCCGACCGGCACGGCCTGTGGGTGGTCGAGGACGACCCGTACGGCGAGCTGCGCTACCGGGGCGAGCCGGTGCCGCCGCTGGCGTCGATGAGCGACCGCGTGCTCTACACGGGCAGCTTCTCCAAGGTCGGCGCGCCGGGCATGCGGCTGGGCTGGCTGCGCGCCCCCGAGTCGATCATGCGCACGCTGGTGGTCGTGAAGCAGGCGGCGGACCTGCACACGTCGGCCGTCGACCAGGCCGCGGCGGCGGAGTACCTGGCCGCGAACGACCTGGACGAGCACATCCGCGGCCTGTGCGCGGCCTACCGCGAGCGGCGGGACGCGATGGTCGACGCGCTGCCGTCGACCGTGCCGCCCGGCGCCCGGTGGAGCGACCCCGACGGGGGCATGTTCGTGTGGGTCTCGCTGCCGGGCGGGGTGGACACCGGCGAGCTGGTGCACGAGGCGTTGCGGCGCGACGTGGCGTTCGTGCCCGGCGCGGCGTTCTACGCCACCGGGCCGGACCGGTCGACGCTGCGGTTGTCGTTCACCACCAACGCGGTCGAGGGGATCCGCGAGGGGATGCGGCGGCTGGCGACCGTGCTGCGTTAGGGCTCACGGTCGGCCCGTGCGTTCTTCACGGGTCGGCCGTGACACCGCGGGGGTGGGGGTTGCGCGCCGTCGGCCGCACGGTGGTCCCCGTGAAGCGATCATCGATCATCTCCCTCGCGGTGTCGACCGCGTTGGGCATCGCGATCGTCGCCGACGGCGTCGGCGACCGGACCGGGTTCGGCACGTGGGGCCTGGTCGCGTGCGCGCTGGCGTACCTGGTCATCGGGTTGGTGCGCGGCGAGCTGCGCCGGCCCCGGGTGGTGTGGGCGCAGGTGGCGGGCGCGGTCGGGTTCGGCGCGCTGGCGGCGGTGGCCCTGCTGGTGGACCCGGAGGTCGGCCGGCGCCTGGTGGCGGCGGGCTGGCTGGCGCACGCCGCGTGGGACCTGGCGCACTTCCGCGCCCGCCTCGTCGTGCCGACGTGGTACGCGCTCGCGTGCGCCGTGGTGGACGCGTTCGTGGGGGTGTCCCTGGCATGGTGAGGAACACCTCGAGGTGGGGGACCTCGGTGGCGGCGGCCGAGCACGTCGGGTGTCGGGGCTGGAGGGGCGTGTGATGCGACGGGCGCGGGTGCTCACGCTGGTGTCGCTGGGCGTGGCGTGGTCGACCAGCCTGGTCGGGCCGGGGATCGGCGTGCTGCTGGAGCCCCGGCCCGACCGCGCGGTGGCCGGACTGGTGGGCGCGGTGCTGTTCGGCGTGGCGCACGCGGGCGCGTTGTACGCGGCGGTGACGCCCGGCGTCGCGCGTGCGCGGTGGGACGCGGCGCTCGTGGCGGCGTCGGTGCTGTCCGTGCCGCTGCTCGCGCCGGTGGCGGCGGGCCGGTGGGACACCTGGGCGTGGGTGGGCGCGGCGCTGGTCGGCACGCTGCCCGTGCTGGTGCGGTGGTGGTGGGTGGCGGCGCCCGCGGTGGTCGCGGTCGCCGTGGCGGTGGCCGCCGAACCGTTGCGCGCGTTGGTGATCGCCGCCGCCGTCGGCGCCGCGTTGGCGACGATGCACGTGCTGCCGGTGTGGTTGTGGCGCCTGGTGGTGCAGGCCCAGCGGGGGCGGGAGGCGCGGGCGCGGCTGGCGGTGGTCGAGGAGCGGCTGCGGTTCGCGCGGGACGTGCACGACCTGCTGGGCCACCGGTTGACCGTGATCGCGCTGAAGGCGGAGCTGGCCGCGCGGCTCGCGGCCGTGGACGGCGACCGGGCGGCCGCGGAGGCCGACGAGGTGCGGGCGCTGACCGCGTCGGCGTTGTCGGAGCTGCGGGAGGCCGTGCACGGCTACCGGGCGGTGGAGCTGGGCGACCAGGTCGCGGCCGTCGAGCACGTGCTGACCTCGTCCGGGGTGCGGTGCGCGGTGTCGGTGCCCCCGGACCTGCCGCCCGCGGCGCGGGAGCTGTCGTGGGCGTTGCGGGAGGCCGGGACGAACGTGCTGCGGCACAGCCGCGCCCGGTGGTGCACGATCGACGTCGTGGTCGCGCCCGACGAGGTGCGGCTGACCGTGGCCAACGACGGCGCGTCCGGCGCGCGGGGGCACGGGTCGGGGCTGGACGGGCTGGCGGAGCGGCTGGCCCGGGTGGGCGGCACGGTGCGCGCGGGGGAGGAGGACGGGGTGTTCACGCTGGTGGCGTCCGTGCGGTCGTGATCCGCGTGCTGCTGGCCGACGACGAGGAGCTGATCCGGGTCGCGGTGGCGGCGCTGCTCGGGCTGGAGCCGGACATCGAGGTCGTCGCGCAGGCCGGGGACGGCCGGGAGGCGGTGCGCGCGGCGCTGGCGCACCGCCCGGACGTGGCCGTGGTGGACCTGCAGCTGCCGACGCTGGACGGGTTCGAGGTGACCGCAGAACTGGCCTCGGCGCTGCCGGGGTGCGCGGTGGTGATCCTGACCGGGCGCGGCAAGCCGCCGCACCTGCACCGGGCGCTGTCGGCCGGGGCGAAGGGGTTCCTGCCCAAGGGCTCGCCGGGCGGCACGCTGGCCGACGTGATCCGGCGGGTCCGCGCGGGCGGCCGGTACGTCGACCCGGAGCTGGCGGCCGACGCGCTGACCACGCCGCCGTGCCCGCTCACGCCGCGCGAGCTGGAGGTGCTGCGGCTGGCGGAGTACGACACGCCGGTGGCGGTGATCGCCCGCCGGACGCACCTGTCCGTCGGGACGGTGCGCAACCACCTGTCCGCCGCCGTGGCGAAGCTCGGCGCGGCCGGCCGGTCCGAGGCGTACCTGATCGCGCACGACCGCGGCTGGCTGTGACCGGCGGTCCTCACCCGTCGTGCACGTCCTCCGCCCGCAGGTCCGACTCCATCGCGGCGCGCACGCCGCGGACCGCGAGCCGGTCCGCGCGCTCGTTCTCCGGGTGGCCGGCGTGCCCCTTCACCCAGTGCCACTCGACCCGGTGCGGCGCGGCGGCCGCGTCCAGGCGTCGCCACAGGTCCTCGTTCTTGACCGGCTGACGGCCCGCCGTCAGCCAGCCGTTGGCCTTCCACTTCGCCATCCACGACAGCACGCCGTTGCGGACGTACGTGCTGTCGGTGTAGATCCGCACGGCGGACGGGCGCTTGAGCGTCTCCAACGCGCGGATGGGCGCCATCAGCTCCATGCGGTTGTTCGTGGTGGGCTCCGACTCCCCGCCGTACAGGTCGCGCTCGTGCGCCCCGTACCGCAGCACCGCGCCCCAGCCGCCCGGCCCGGGGTTCCCGCTGCACGCGCCGTCGGTGTAGATCTCCACCACCTGCTTCATGCGGCGAAAGATACCGAAGCGCGTTGCGCCCACAGCGCAATCCGTTGCGCGGGCACCGCGGTCCGGGGGGACGCTGTCGCCATGGCACTGGGTTTCAGCGGCGAGGTCGCGGACTTCTACCACCGGTACCGGCGGGGTTACCCGGCGGAGGTGTTCGACGCGCTGGTCGAGGTGTTCGGGCTCACGGCGGACGACGTCGCGGTCGACCTGGGCTGCGGCACGGGCCAGGTCACCGTGCCGCTCGCGGCCCGGGTGCGCGCGGTGGTCGGCGTCGACCCGGAGCCGGACATGCTGGCGCACGCCCGCCGTGCGGCGGAGGAGGGCGGGGCGGCGAACATCGCGTGGGTGGTCGGGACGGACGCGGACGTGCCCGCGTTGCGCGGGGTGCTCGGCGACGGGTCGGTCGGCGTGGTCACCATCGGCCAGGCGCTGCACTGGATGCGTCACGACGACCTGTTCCGTGCGGTGTCCTCGCTCGTCAGGCCGGGTGGCGGGGTGGCGGTGCTGACGAACGGGACGCCGTTGTGGCAGCAGGGGAGCGACTGGTCGCGCGCGTTGCGCGGGTGCCTGGAGGAGTGGCTGGGCACCCCGTCCGGCCACGCGTGCGGCACGGACGAGGAAAGCCGGAACCGCTACCGGACGAGCCTGGCCGCGGCCGGGTTCGAGGTCCGGACGCACGAGGTCCGGTACCGCGGCACGCTCGACCTGGAGTCCGTGGTGGGCGGCGTCCTCTCCGCCCTCCCCGTCGACCGCCTCCCGCCCCCGCCGGACCGCGCCGCCTTCACCGACCGGGTGCGTCACGCCATCGAACCCCACGCGCCGTTCATCGAGGACGTGCGCGTGACCGCGTTGACGGGGCGGGCGAACTCCACGAATTAGCGCGTGCGAGGCGTGGCGGGGGTGCCGCGAAATTCACGTCGTTGATCACGACGTGAAGTCCTCCGGCGACGTGGTCTTGCCCATACCACCGGCGATCGGCGGTGACCGTTCGGCTCTGGAGTGCGACCGCCTCAGCGGTAGAAGGCGACGAAGATGGCCGCGTTTCCGTGACGCTCCGCCAACCGGCGACGGATCCGAATGGCGTATTGGGCGAAAGGAATCTCCGCAGAATTGCGTAGTGGAGGCGCTCGGCGTCTGCGATACTGCTCGAATAGGCCAGAACGAGCGCGGGGTCGAGACCCGCAACGAGATGTCCGGCGAAGCCCACAACGCGGTGCTCGCCGGCACCGTGGAACGCGTCGAAATCGGGAACCATCATTACGACCGACGCAGTGTCGTCGCTCTCACTGTCGTCGCCGTCAGCTTGATCGCGGCGATCGTGTTGATCGTGGCGACCACTCGGCAGACGATGACACACAAGGTCACGACGGATGGGCAGCAGGTGCTGACCACCACCAGTCCGCCGCCGACCACGAGCCGGGTCGTCAGCAGTACTCAGGGCACAGCCACACCGGAAGGCCGGGGGTCGCCAATCCGGCTGGGTGTCGGCTACGGAATCGACGTCGATGTGTCGACGCCGAAAGCGCATAAGGTCAACGAACTTGCCGAGGCCGACGACCTTCGCCTGATTTCGCGTTTTGAGCTGTGGGCGCCGTCCGGTTTCCTGGAAGTGTCCTGGACCAATCCGGAAGGCCTGGGTGCGATGCGCGACATGTGCACGTCGGATTTTTACGCTGACGGGAACCATCCCTCGTCCCCGGCGAAAATCACGGCCAACAACCAGAGGTTGTGCTTCAAGACCACTGACCACAAAACCTTCTGGCTGCAGGTCGTCAACTTCAACAGCCATAGCTCGTACGTGGAGCTCGTGATCGAGCAGTTTTGAGCGACCGCACTCCGGAATCACGGCGCCGCCCGAACTGCGGCGGCAATGCCGATGACGGCAGCTGCCGACACTCATGAGGTCAAGCCCATCGGTGGCGCATGATCTCTTCGAACAGCGTATGGGACCCCTGTAGCTCGGCAACGGCTACTGAGGGCAGGCTGCACCACTCCTCGGACGTGCGGTTGGCCGCCGCGTGGAGGTCGGCGTCAACCGCACGAGGGCCTGGCTCACCAGCCTCGCGAACACCACTCGCCCAGGTGAAGCCATTCCACCCCAGGGTGGAATCGACCCCATGCCCGGGGTGGGACCAGGTGTCGTCCGGCAGCACGTCGAAGATCCTCGACTCCACGTCGTTGATCAACGAGGTGAAGTCCTCCGGCGACGTGGTCTTCCCCCGCCGCCGGGGAACAGCGAGTCCTCGATACCTACTCTTCTCCTGACGTGGACGGTGACCCGGTCAAGCGGTTTCCCCTCCGTGATCGGGGGGTGTCGTGACCACAGACTCTTCTGCGGAGCCCTCCTGATTTTCGCGGAGCGTCCGCCCTCTGGCATCCCGCCACTCGATGCGGCCATTCTTGCTGCCCCCGGCCAGCACGCTCGCCGCGCTCGACGGGCTGTCGAACGCATACGTCCTGGTCAGGCGGATCTGATCCTGCCCGTGTTCCGCCAGTACGCCTTCTGCCAGCAGTTTCTCCCGCAGCGCGTGATATCCGGGTGTCATGGTCACCGTTGCCAGGCGTCCGAGCGCGCCCTCGAAAACGGTGAAGCCCCGAGGGTCTTCGACCCCTTCCGCAGTGGTGAGCTTGGTATTGAGGAAGTATCTCGTGCGGACTGCGGTCGTATCGGCCCCTTCGTTCTTCCTGATTTCCTCGGTGGAAATCGGAATTTCAAAAGCATGCACTCCGGCAATGGGAAGTATCATGAGCATGTTGGCGAGGTACGCCTCCATGTCGGCCACTTCGGGCTCGCTCAGCCACGGGATGGCGGGAATCCTGGAGTTGTCGAGCCGAACGGACTTCGCGGCTCTGGCGATGTCCACCAGTCGTGCTTCGAGGTATCGGATGTGTGCTTTATTGAGGGAGTCGTCCGTGGTCGTGAGCACGTAGGCGTTCGTCCAGAAGTCCTTCAACCTCTGGTGCGAGTCGAGTCGTACCGCCACCTCGTCCCCCTCCCCGATGTAGAGCACGTCGGGCCCCTGGCCATCCGGGTCCGGGCCGGTCAGCAGGTAGACCCCGGTTCGCCCGAACTCGTTGCGGAGGCGCGCACGGGCGTAGTCGGCCCGGGAGAAGGCCAGGCACACCCCTGTCCACTGGCTGCGCTCGACGAGCCGTATGCCTTGGGGTGTGCCATCGACGAGGAACAAGCGGATGGTGGCGCCAGTCGCACCGGCCTGCGTCATGGAGTCATTGAACCAACCACCGCTCGGAACGCGGCCAACCGCCGGGTGCTTTCCCGGCGATTGGCCCGCGGGCTCACGTGCACAGGCCGTCGGTCACCAGCCGCGCGAACGCCACTCGGTCAGATGTGGTCGTTCACGCCCCAGGGTGGAATCGTCCCCGTGCCCGGGGTAGAACCAGGTGTCGTCCGGCAGGGCGTCGAAGATCCTCGACTCCACGTCGTTGATCAACGAGGTGAAGTCCTCCGGCGACGTGGTCTTCCCCACGCCGCCGGGGAACAGCGAGTCCCCGGTGAACAGGTGCGGGTGGCCCGTCGGGTCGCGGTACAGCAGGGCGATCGAGCCCGGTGTGTGGCCGCGCAGGTGGATGACCTCCAGCGGCACGGCGCCGACGTGCACCGTGTCACCGTGCTCGACCAGGAAGTCCGGCGGGATCGGCAGGACGTGGGCGTCCGCCGGGTGCGCGACCGTGTTCGAGCCGTTCGCGCCCGCCACCGCGCCCAGCGCGCCCCAGTGGTCGCCGTGCTGGTGCGTGGTCACCACGGTCTTCAGCCTCGGCCGGTCCACCGAGTGCCCCACCACGTCGGACAGCCGCTCGGGGTCGGCGGCGGCGTCGATGAGCAGGCCCTCGTTGGTCGCGCGGCAGACCAGCAGGTACGCGTTGTTGTCCATCGGTCCGACCGAGACCTTCGTGATGGTCAGCGCGTCCAGCGTGCGCCGGGTCGCCGGGCCGCCCGGCGACACGTGCCCCGTGTAGTCCTCTAGTACGTCCACAACGGCCGACCGTAGCCGACCCGGCACCCTTCAGGATCCCCACAGGTCGACCCCCTAGGGTTGTTAACGGTCTCCGCCGCTCCACCGATGTCGTCTGATTAGGGTTCTTCCACCTCGTGCCTACCAACCGTCGGATCAACTGGGACGTCCTGCGCATCCTCGCCGTGCTGTGCGTGCTCCTCCAGCACGCCACCCACGCCGGCCCGTCCGTCCACGCCGAACTCAGCCGACCGTCCTTCGTCTTCAGCCTCGAATTCGGCGCGAGCGCGCTCGTGGTGCTCTCCGCCTACTTCGCGTGCGCCTCCCTGGCCAAGGGCCAACCCCGCCGCTTCCTGCGCAACCGCCTGGCCCGCCTGATCCCGGCCTACGTGGTCGCCGCCACCTGCACCTACCTCGTCCTGCGCCACGTCGCCCCCGAGGGCTGGAGCCACCTCGAACCCCGCGACCTGCTGTTCAACGCCCTCATGCTGCAGAACTGGGTGCCGGACGTGCGCCTGGTCGACTTCTCCTACTGGACCCTCCCGGTGCAGGTCACGGGCTTCGTCGCGGGCGCGCTGCTGGTCTCCCGCGTCCGCGGCCGGGCCGTCGGGGCGCTGCCGTGGGCGCTGGTCGTCGGGCCGCTCGTGCTCCGGGCGTGGACGGAGGAACCCGGTCTCGTCCGCACCTTCTACGACGGCCTGGGCGTGCACCGCGCGCAGCTGTTCGCCATCGGCGTCGGCATCTGGCTCTGGTCACGCGGCCGGGTCGGCGACCGGCACCTGTTCGCCCTGCTCACGGCCGCGCTGCTGGCCCAGGCCGTGCACAGCGCCGACTTCGCCTCGACCGTCGGCCTGGGCGTGCTGCTGATCGGCGTGTGCGCCGCGGCGGGCGGCCGGGACTGGGACGTCGCGCCCCTGCGCCTGCTCGCCCGACCGGTCAGGTGGCTGGCCGGCATCTCGTACGGCGTGTACCTGGTGCACCAGGAGATCGGCTACGTCGTGATGGCGATGGTCGCGCCGCACTGGGGGCCGTGGGGCGAGCTGGCGGCGTTCACCGGCACCGCCGTCGTCCTCGGCTGGCTGCTCACGAAGTTCGTCGAACGCCCCGCGCACCGGGCGTTGACGGCGAGCCGGCCCGCGCTGGCGGGCCTGCTGCTCACCGCCCGCCTGCACGCCGCTCAGAGCCACTTGGGCAGCGTCGGCGCCGTCCCGTTCAGCCGCGCGCCGCTCTGGCGGCCGGTCAGCCACGCCAGCACGTCGGCCGCCGCGCCGCTCACCGCGGGCGACGTCGCGCTGTCCGCCGCGGTGAGCGCCCAACTGCGCTGACGGCCGTCCGGGAGCACCGCCTCGACCCGCGCGGACGGCACGTCGGCCCGGTCGGCGTACTGGCCGACGGCGTCCTCCAGGAAGTGCTCCAGCAGCTCCGGCGGCAGGTCCTCGAACCCGGTGCCGCAGTCGAGGTCGACCAGGTGGAACCACACCTCGCGCAACCGCAGCCACGGCACCCGGTGCGCCAGGAACGGCCCGGACCTCGGGTGCGCGACCTCCGCCTCCCACGCGCCGGGCGGCAGGTCGCGGGCGAACGCGGCGAACCGCTGGCACGCCGCGTCCAGGTCGGCCCGCAGCAGCTGGGGCAGCCGGGCCGCGCCCTCGGCGATGTCGGCGTCCCGGTCCGCCGCGCTCGGGTACATCTGGTGCTCGACGCCGGTCTTGGCCCACGTGAGCAGGTTCACCAGGGCGTCGGCGTTGCGGGCGAGGTGCGTCACCACGTGGGCCCGGCTCCAGCCGGGCAGCAGGCTCGGCCCGCGCAGCGCGGGCAGGTCGAGGCCCGCGACGACCTCGTACAACACCCGCGTGGCCCGGTCGACCTCGGCGAGCCCGGCGACCGCGTCCTGGACCGCGGCCGACTGCTCGCGCGGCGCGGGTACGCTCGTCTGGGCGGATCGGACCTGGGCGGCATCGGCGAAGCTCATGGGCACCTCATCCCGGCGTATGCGGCCGAACGGCCTATCACCCCAGCGTAGGGGCGTTCACTACCGACCGGTAGAGCCGTTGGCGCACGATCGTGGGAAGTGCCCGGCACGGTGTTGTCGGTGCGCGCCCCTAGCATGGGTCACGCCTCCCCCGACAGGGCCGACGCGGTGGTCCGCTACGCTTTTCGAACGCCTGTTCGGGGGATGTCCGGAGAACCGAAGGGAACCGTTGTGGCCGACCGGCTTGTGGTTCGCGGCGCGCGCGAGCACAACCTGCGAGGGGTGGACCTCGACCTGCCGAGGGACAGCCTCATCGTGTTCACCGGGCTGTCCGGCTCGGGCAAGTCCAGCCTCGCCTTCGACACGATCTTCGCCGAGGGCCAGCGCCGCTACGTGGAGTCGCTCTCGGCGTACGCGCGGCAGTTCCTCGGCCAGATGGACAAGCCGGACGTCGACTTCATCGAGGGCCTGTCGCCCGCGGTGTCGATCGACCAGAAGTCGACCAGCCGCAACCCGCGGTCGACCGTGGGCACCATCACCGAGGTCTACGACTACCTGCGCCTGCTCTACGCGCGGGCCGGCAAGGCGCACTGCCCGACGTGCGGCGAGGCGATCAGCAAGCAGACGCCCCAGCAGATCGTGGACCAGGTGCTGGCCATGGAGCCGGGCACCAAGTTCCAGGTGCTCGCGCCGGTCATCCGCGGTCGCAAGGGCGAGTACCTCGACCTGTTCTCCACCCTGCAGTCGCAGGGCTACTCCCGGGCCAAGGTCGACGGCGTGGTGCACGCCCTCGGCGAGGTGCCCAAGCTGAAGAAGCAGGAGAAGCACGACATCGCGGTCGTGATCGACCGGCTGAGCGTCAAGGCGAGCGCGAAGCAGCGGCTGACCGACTCGGTGGAGACGGCGCTGCGGCTGGCCGACGGCCTGGTCGAGCTGGAGTTCGTGGACGTCCCGGAGGGCGACCCGGGCCGGGTGCGCGGCTTCTCCGAGAACCTGGCCTGCCCGAACGGCCACCCGCTGGCGATCGAGGACCTGGAGCCGCGGTCGTTCTCGTTCAACTCGCCCTACGGCGCGTGCCCCGCGTGCACCGGCATCGGCGTGCGCAAGGAGGTCGACCCGGAGCTGGTCGTGCCGGACGACGAGCTGTCGCTGGCCGAGGGCGCGATCGCGCCGTGGGCGTCGGGGCAGACCGCCGAGTACTTCACCCGGCTGCTGGAGTCGCTGGGCCTCGCGATCGGGTTCCGGATGGACACGCCGTGGCGGCAGCTGCCCGCCAAGGCGCAGAAGGCCGTGCTGCACGGCGTGGACGAGCAGGTCAACGTCCGCTACAAGAACCGCTACGGCCGCGAGCGCTCCTACTACGCCAACTACGAGGGCGTGATCCCGTTCCTGGAGCGGCGGCAGGAGCAGACCGAGTCCGAGTACATGCGGGAGAAGTACGAGGGCTACATGCGGGAGGTGCCGTGCCCCGCGTGCCAGGGCACGCGCCTCAAGCCGGAGATCCTGGCCGTCACGCTGCACCACGCGCGCAAGGGCGACAAGTCGATCGCCGAGGTGTGCGCCATGTCGGTGGCCGAGTGCTCGGAGTTCCTCGACGGGCTCAAGCTCGGCAAGCGCGAGGCGATGATCGCGGGCGCGGTGCTCAAGGAGATCCAGGCGCGGCTGCACTTCCTGCTCGACGTGGGCCTGAACTACCTGTCGCTGGACCGCGCGTCGGGCACCCTGTCGGGTGGTGAGGCGCAGCGGATCCGGCTCGCCACGCAGATCGGCTCGGGCCTGGTCGGCGTGCTGTACGTGCTGGACGAGCCGTCGATCGGCCTGCACCAGCGCGACAACCACAAGCTGATCGAGACGCTGACCCGGCTGCGCGACCTGGGCAACACGCTGATCGTGGTCGAGCACGACGAGGACACGATCCGCACGTCGGACTGGGTGGTCGACATCGGCCCCGGCGCGGGCGAGCACGGCGGCAAGGTCGTGCACAGCGGCCCGTACCGGGAGCTGCTGAAGAACAAGGAGTCGATCACCGGCGCCTACCTGTCGGGGCGCAAGGAGATCGCCATGCCCGCCGCGCGCCGCAAGGTGGACAGGAAGCGGCAGCTCACGGTGGTCGGCGCGCGGGAGCACAACCTGCGCGGCATCGACGTGTCGTTCCCGCTGGGCTGCCTGGTGTCGGTCACCGGCGTGTCCGGCTCGGGCAAGTCCACGCTGGTCAACGACATCCTGGCGACCGTGCTGGCGAACAAGCTCAACGGCGCGCGGCAGGTGCCGGGCCGGCACACCCGGGTGCGGGGCCTGGACCAGGTGGACAAGCTGGTGCAGGTCGACCAGTCGCCGATCGGCCGCACGCCGCGGTCCAACCCGGCGACCTACACGGGCGTGTTCGACCACATCCGCAAGCTGTTCGCGGCGACCACCGAGGCGAAGGTGCGCGGCTACCAGCCGGGCCGCTTCTCGTTCAACGTCAAGGGCGGGCGCTGCGAGGCGTGCGCGGGCGACGGCACGATCAAGATCGAGATGAACTTCCTGCCGGACGTGTACGTGCCGTGCGAGGTGTGCAAGGGCGCCCGCTACAACCGCGAGACGCTGGAAGTGCACTACAAGGGCAAGACGATCTCCGAGGTCCTCGACATGCCGATCGAGGAGGCGGCGGAGTTCTTCGAGCCGATCAACGCGATCCACCGGCACCTGCGGACGCTGGTCGACGTGGGCCTGGGTTACGTGCGGCTGGGCCAGCCCGCGCCGACGCTGTCGGGCGGCGAGGCGCAGCGGGTGAAGCTGGCGGCGGAGCTGCAGAAGCGCTCGACGGGCAAGACGGTCTACATCCTGGACGAGCCGACCACCGGTCTGCACTTCGAGGACATCCGCAAGCTGCTCGGCGTGATCAACGGGCTGGTCGACAAGGGCAACACGGTGATCGTGATCGAGCACAACCTCGACGTGATCAAGACGTCGGACTGGCTGGTGGACATGGGTCCGGAGGGCGGTTCGGGCGGCGGCACGGTGGTGGCCGAGGGCACCCCGGAGCAGGTCGCGGCGGTGGAGCAGAGCTACACCGGCCAGTTCCTGCGGGAGGTGCTGCCCGCCGCGGCCGTGGCCGGCTGACCGGCGGAGGTTGGATCGGCCGCCGTCGTGGGCAACCCTGGCGGCATGCCGCTGAACGCCTACCGCTTCCGCAGTGTCTGGTCCGTGGACTGCCCGCCCGAGCGGGCGTTCGAGGTGCTCGCGGACCTGGGGAGCTACCCGAGCTGGTGGCGCGAGGTGCGCGACGCCCGGCAGGTCGCCGAGCAGGCGGCCGAGCTGCGGTGCCGGTCGGTGCTGCCCTACGAGCTGGTGTTCGAGGCGCACCACAACGCCCGGGAGCCGGAGGCGGGGCTGCTGCGGGCCGACCTGGTCGGGGACCTGGACGGCACGGTGAGCTGGCGCGTCTTCGCGCAGGGCGCCGGGTCGCGGCTGGTCTACGACCAGGAGGTGGTGGTGCGCAAGCCGCTGCTGCGCCGCCTGGCCCTGCTCGGCCGACCGCTGCTCAAGGCGAACCACGAGTTGATGATGCGCAGCGGCCAGCGGGGCTTGCGCGCGTACCTGGCGGGCTTCCGGGCGGCCTCGGACAACGGTTAGCCCGGAGTGGGCGGCGGCCGGGCCGCAGGTGGTGGGCGGCCGGTGGTCAGGTGTCGAGGTGGCGGACGAGGCGGGCCAGTTGGTCGGCGTAGTGCTCGGTGAACTCGTCGGACGCCGGGTCCTGCCCGGTGATGCGGCGCGCCACCTTCGGCAGGAACAGGGTCGCGCTCGCGGCGGCGGTCAGGGCGAGCAGCAGGCACGCCGGGTCGAGGTCGGCCGGGATCTCGCCGGCTTCCTGCCGCGCGCGTAGCGCGTCGACCCGGGCACGCAGGAAGTCCCCGTCGCCCTCGTCCGGCGTGTCGTCGCCGGAGACGTTCTCCCACACCATCAGCCGCGCCCAGTCGCGCTGCTCGCGCGTGGACAGCACGAACCCGCGCACGACCTCGGCCAGCGGACCTTCGGCGAGCCGCCCGCCCTGCTCGTGCCAGCGTCCCGCCAACTCCCGGTAGAGCCCTTCCTTGCCGCCGAAGTAGTACGAGATCAGCTGCTTGTTCACGCCCGCCCGGTCGGCGATGGCGCTCACCCGGGCGGCCGCGTAGCCCTTCGCGCCGAACTCGGCCGTCGCCGCTTCGAGGATCCGGGCTTTGGTGCGCTCGGGGTCGCGCTTGCGTTCGGCGGGGTCGGGGGAGCGGCGGGGCACGCGGCACACGGTAGCCGATCGTCGCTTATCAGCCGTAAGGTTGACTTAATCATCCAGACGGATGATAGTGGTCCGCATGAGTCTTCACGTGGCGGTCGTCGGCGGCGGTGTGGGCGGGTTGTGCCTGGCCCAGGGGTTGAGGCGGAACGGGGTGAGCGTGTCGGTGCACGAGCGGGACGTGACGCCGACCGACCGCCTGCAGGGGTATCGGCTGCACATCAACCCGGTCGGCGCTCGGGCGCTGCACGAGTGCCTGCCGCCGGAGCTGTGGGAGCGGTTCGTCGCCACGACCGGGCGCGGCGGCGACGGGTTCGGGTTCGTGGACGAGCGGCTGCGCCGGCTGCTCACCGTGGACAACCCGGCCGGCGAGCCGTCGCGCGGCCACCACTCGGTCAGCCGGATCACGCTGCGGGAGGTGTTGCTGACCGGCCTGGACGACGTGGTCGAGTTCGGCCGGCGGTTCACCCGCTACGAGCACGTGGACGGTCGCGTCGCGGTCCACTTCGCCGACGGCACGAGCACCCGGTGCGACGTGCTGGTCGGCGCGGACGGCGCGAACTCGGCGGTGCGGGCCCAGTACCTGCCGCACGCCGAGCGCGTCGACACCGGCATCACCGCCGTCGCGGGCAGGCTGCCGCTGACCCCGCGCACCCGCGCCTGGCTGCCGCCGAACCTGGTCGCGCACGCCCACTCGGTGATCCCGCGCGCGGCGGCCGGGATGTTCCTCGCGCCGCACGAGCCGGCCGGCGACGGCCGCGACGGCTACCTGATGTGGGCCTACGCGGCGGACGGCCTGGTGCTGCCGCCGGGGCGTCCGCCGCGCGACGTGGTGGCCGACGCCGTCGCGGGCTGGCACCCGGACCTGCTGCGGGTGGTGCGCGAGTCGCCGCACGACTCGGTGTCGCGGTGGCCGATCCGCACGTCGGCGCCGGTCGCCCCGTGGCCCGCGACCACGGTCACGCTGCTCGGCGACGCGATCCACAGCATGACGCCGATGCGCGGGATCGGGGCGAACGTCGCGTTGCGGGACGCGATGACGTTGTGCCGCAACCTCACCGAGCGGGAGCCGGTGGACGCCGTCGCGGACTACGAGCGGCGGATGCGCGAGTACGGGTTCGCGGCGGTGGCGGCGTCGTTGCGCAGCGCGCGGCAGTTCGTGTCGGGCAACGCGCTCGGCCGGGTGGCGTTCAAGTCGGTGCTGCGGCTGTTCGAGGCCGTGCCGCCGCTCAAGCGGGCGGCGTTCCGCGACCACGGCGTCGACTGAGCGCCGCGAGCACCCGCCCCTACACGACGAGGCTGAGCAGCGCGGCCACGGCGAACCCGACCACGGACAGGATGGTCTCCAGCACGGTCCACGTCTGGAGCGTCTCCTTCACCGACAGGCCGAAGTAGCGCGACACGATCCAGAACCCGCCGTCGTTGACGTGCGAGGCGATGATCGAGCCGGACGCGATGGCCATGACGAGCAGCGCGAGCTGCGGCTGGGAGTAGTGCAGGTCGGCCACGACCGGCGCGACGATGCCGGTCGTGGTGACGATCGCGACGGTGGCCGAGCCCTGGGCGATCCGCAGGCCGCAGCTGATCACGTAGGACAGGGCGATCACCGGCAGGCCGAGGTCGGACAGGGACGTGGCGAGCACCTTGCCGACCCCGGTCGCGGCGAGCACCGCGCCGAAGAAGCCGCCCGCGCCGACCACGAGCAGGATCATCGCCACGGGCCGCAGGGACGCGGCGGACAGCTCGGTCACCTGCTCGCGCGACATCCCGCGGCGGAACCCGAGGAGCCAGAACGCGAGCAGCACGGCGATGGTCAGCGCCACGGCGGGCGTGCCGAAGAACGTGAACACGCCGAGGACCGCGGAGCCCTTGGGCAGCAGGATGCTGCCGAACGTGCCCGCGAGGATCAGCACCAGCGGCACCGCGATGACGCCCAGCACGAGCGACAGCGGCGGTTCGCCCTTGGGCTGCTCGCCGCGCAGCTCCTCCGCGGCGGCCAGCATCTCGTCCGGCACGGGCACGTCCAGCCGCTTGCCGATCCACGCCGAGTACAGCACGCCGCCGATGAACCACGCCGGGATCGCCACGGCGAGCGCCATGAGGATGATCCAGCCGAGTTCGACGTGGAGCAGCCCGGCGGCCGCGACCGGCCCGGGGTGCGGGGGCATGAACGCGTGCATCACGGACAGGCCGGCGAGCAGCGGCATCGCGTACAGCACGATGGACCGGCCGCTGCGCTTCGCCGCCACGTACACCAGGGGCGCGAGCACGAAGATGCCGATGTCGAAGAACACCGGCACGCCGAAGATCAGCCCGGCCAGGCCCATGGCGAGCGGGGCGCGCTTCTCGCCGAACGCCCGCAGCAGCGACCGGGTGAGCACCTCCGCGCCGCCGGACGCCTCCAGGACCGACCCGAGCAGGGTGCCGAGGCCGATGATCGCGGCGACGTGGCCGAGGATGCCGCCGAACCCCTTCTCCACCAGGGACTCCGACGCCTTCTGCGCCGAGCCGACCAGGGTCTCGACCGGCAGGCCCGCGGCCAGCGCGACCAGCAGGCCGACGACGAGCAGCGCGATGAACGGCTCGACCTTCCACTTGATGATCATCGCGAGGAGGAGGGCGATGCTGAGCGCGGACAGCGTCAGCAGCCCTCCGGTGGTGTGCTGCAACCAGTCGATCACGGGTGGCTCCGGGGGTTTCGCAGGGCGCGGCCGGGCAGGGCGTCGGTGCGCCGGCCGTCGTCGAGCACCGGGACGCCGTTGACGAGGACGTGGGTGATGCCGGCGGCGGCCTGGCGCGGCTCCTCGAAGGTGGCGGTGTCGGCGACCGCGTCGGGGTCGAACAGCACGAGGTCGGCCGCGTGCCCCTCGCGGACGAGGCCGCGGTCGGCGAGCCGCAGCCGCCGCGCGGCCCGCCCGGTCAGGTGGGCCACGCACTCCTCCAGGGAGAGCACGCCGAGTTCGCGCACGTACCGGGCGAGGTAGCGGGGGAACGTGCCCCACGCGCGGGGGTGGGGCCGGTCGCCGACGAGCAGGCCGTCGCTGCCGCCGGTGTGCGCGGGGTGCCGCATGATCGCGCGCACGTTGTCCTCGTGGCCGACGTGCATGAGGCACGACGTGCCGAGCCGCTCGGCGACCAGGACGTCGAAGTACAGCTCGGCGGGCGGCCGTCCGGCGCGGCGCGCGGACTCGGCGACCGAGTGGCCGACGAGGTGCGCGTTGGCCGGGTCGCGCACGCCGTTGACCTCGATCGCGGCCCAGTCGACCGGCACGCCGTGGCAGCCGTCGGAGCCGGTCTCCTCCAGCTCGACCCGGATCCGCTCGCGGGTGTCCGGGTCGGCGAGCCGGGCGAGCGTGGCGTCGGGGCCGCCCTCGCCCGCCCAGCTCGGCAGCAGGGCGGACAGGTAGGTCGCGCCGGGCAGGTACGGGTAGGTGTCGAGGGTGATGTCCGCGCCGTCCGCGACGGCCCGGTCGAGGAGGTCCAGCAGCTCGCCCGCGCGGCCGCGGTTGACCTCGAAGTTCATCGTGGCGTGGGCGAGGTGCAGGGGGCAGCCGGAGTCGAGGGAGACGCGCACCATCTCCGCGTACGCCTCCAGCGCGCCCGCGCCGTAGCTGCGGTGGTGCGGGCTGTAGTAGCCGCCCAGCTCGGCGACGACCCGGCACAGCTCGGTCAGCTCGGCGGTGTCGGCGTACATGCCGGGGGTGTAGGTGAGGCCGGACGACATGCCCATCGCGCCCTCGCGCAGCGACCGGGCCAGCAGCTCGCGCATCCGGTCCAGCTCGGCGTCGGTGGCGGGCCGGTCGTCGTAGCCGACGCACAGCATCCGCAGCGTGCCCTGCGGCACGAGGTAGGCGGCGTTGACCGCGATGCCGCGGTCCAGGCGGTCGAGGTAGCCGCCGACGGAGCGCCAGTCCCAGTCGAAGCCGGGCGGGTCGTCGTTCCACCCGGCGAGCTGGGCGCGCAGCACGGCCAGCACGTCGTCGTCCACGGGCGCGTACGAAAGCCCGTCCTGGCCCAGCACCTCGGTGGTCACGCCCTGGCTGACCTTGGCCAGGTGGTCGGGGTTGGCCAGCAGCTGGAGGTCGGAGTGGGAGTGCATGTCGATGAAGCCGGGCGCGAGGACCCGCCCGTCGGCGTCCACCACCCGCCGCCCGTCGAGCCGGTCGCCGACGGCGGCGATCCGCCCGTCGCGCACGCCGACGTCCGCTCGGCGGGCGGGCGCGCCGGTGCCGTCGACCACCCGCGCGCCCCTGAAGACGATGTCCACGCCGTGACCTCCTAGAAGTAGGTGCGGACCAGGTCCACCACGGTGGTGCCCTCGACCACCGGGATGAGCGGCCACTTGTCGAACACCGTGCAGGGGTGGGACAGGCCGAGCCCGACCCAGTCGCCGACCTCGACCTCGTCGCCGGAGAGCCGCACGAACGCGTGCTGGTCGTTGAGCGCGGTGACCTCGGCCCGGAAGGGCCGCTCGACGCCGTCCCGGCCGCGCACGACCTGCGGTTCGGGCAGGCCCTCGTCGAACGACGCGTCGCGCTTGCCGAGCGTGAGCAGCGCCAGGTCGGGCTGGGGGCGTGAGGTGACCTGCGCCCACGCCCGCAGCGCGCTGCGGAACGGCTGCGCGCCGGGGGTGCGGGCCAGCGGCGAGATGCCGCGGTAGAACCCGTCGTCGTGGGTGATGTACGCGCCCGACCGCAGCACGGGCCGCACCGGGAACGGCCACGGCCCGGTGAGCGCCGCCGCCACCTGGTCGAAGTACGCGCTGCCGCCCGCGGTGACGATCGGCTCGTCCACCTCGACCAGCTCCCGCAGCGCGATCGCCAACCCGCGCAACGACGTCAGGTAGCCGTCCACGACCGACCGGGCCCGCGGCGACGCGTCGTGCGCCAGCGCGCCCTCGTAACCGCCGACGCCGACCAGGCGCAGCGCGGGGCTCGCCGCGGCGGCCCGGGCCACCTCCAGCGCCGTGGCGTGGTCGCGGGCCCCGGTCCGCCCGCCGCGCGCCCCCAGCTCCACCAGCACGTCCACCGGCCGGGCGACCGCGCCCAGGGCCTCGGTCATCCGCGCCACCCCCGCGACGGAGTCCACCCAACAGGTGAACTCGAACCCGGCGTCGGCGGCCAGTTCGGCGGCCAGCCACCGCAGCCCGGCCGGGTCGACGAGCTGGTTGGCCAGCAGCACCCGGCCGACGCCGAACGCCCGGTAGACGCGCAGTTGGCTGGTGTTGGCCGCGGTGATGCCCCACGCGCCGTGCGCCAACTGGCGCGCGAACAGCTGGGGGGCCATGGTCGTCTTGCCGTGCGGCGCGAGCAGCACGCCGCGGTCGGCGCACCAGCGGGCCATGGTGGCGAGGTTGTGCTCCAGCGCGGCGGCGTCGAGCACGACCAGCGGTCCGACGAACCCGTCGGCGAACAGGTCGAGCCGGCGCGCGGCCACGTCGCCGATGGTCGCGCCGAACACGTCGGCCGGCAGGCCCTTGAACCGCCAGTCGACGCGTTCGTCGCGGATGGCGGCCACAGCGTCGAGGTCCACGTTCCCCGCCCTTCGCGTTGCATATGTCGCAACGGCTATTGCGCGATGTGATGCTGGAGTGTGTAACATTCGTTCGCTCCGCCGTCAATCAGCCCACCCGTCCGCCAACACGTCCACCGAGGAGTCCGGATGCGGTTCGACCTGCCGGCCGGCGTGGTGTGCCTGGGCGAGACCATGGCGGTGCTGGTGCCCGCCGAACCCGGCCCGGTGCGCGCGGTCCGCACCTGGACGCGGGCGGTCGGCGGCGCGGAGTCCAACGTGGCCGTGCACCTCGCCCGGCTGGGCGTGCGCAGCCGGTGGGTGGGCGCCGTGGGCGACGACGCGTTCGGCGGCGCGGTCCTCGACGCGGTGGGCGGTGCGGGCGTGGACGTCACCGGCGTGCGCGTGGACCCGCACCGGCCCACCGGCCTGTACGTCAAGGAGGCCGGCGCCGCGGGCAGCCCCGTGCGGTACTACCGGCGCGGTTCGGCCGCGTCCGCGATGGGCCCGGAGGTGCTCGCCCGGCTGCGCCTGGACGACGTGGCGCTGCTGCACGTCAGCGGCATCACCGCGGCCCTGTCGGACAGCTGCCTGGAACTGCTGCGGGCGGTGCTGCGCAGACCGCGGCCGGCGCCGGTGTCGTTCGACCTCAACTGGCGGCCCGCGCTGTGGCACGACCGCGACCCGGCCGTGCTGCGCGACCTCGCCGACGCCGCCGACATCGTGCTCGCGGGCTCCGACGAGGCGCAGGCCGTGTGGGGCACCGGCGACCCGGCCGAGCTGCGCGCCCTGCTGCCCGGCCCGACCACGCTCGTGGTCAAGCACGGCGCGCGCGGCGCGACCGTGGTCGAGAACGGCACGACCACGTTCCAGCCGGGACTGCGGGTCGAGGTGGTGGAGCCCGTCGGCGCGGGCGACGCGTTCGCCGCCGGCTACCTCGCCGCCCACCTCGCCGGCGAGCCGCCCGCCCGCCGGCTGCGCGTCGGCCACCTCCAGGCCGCCGCCGCCCTGCTCACCAGGGAGGATGTCGGCGAGTCGCTGCCGCCCGCGGTGACCGTGCCACTGCTGGACGCCGACCCCGGCACGTGGGCCGCCGCACACCTGAGGAGACGTCGATGAGCCAAAGCCTGGACCGGGCGCTGACCCTGGTGGGGGAACTGGCCACCGGACCGAAGACGCTCGACGAGCTGTCGGGCGTCATCGAGGTGCACAAGTCGACCACCATGAGGCTCCTGCGCACCCTGGAGTCGCACCGGTTCGTGCAGCGCCAGGGCGTGCACCACTACCGGCTCGGCGCCGCCCTGTTCGACCTGGCCAACCGGGCGCTGGAGGAGCGCGACGTGCGGCGCAGCGCCGAGACCGCCCTGCGCGACCTCAACGCCCGCACCGGCTACACCGTGCACCTCGCGTCCTACGAGGACGGCGAGGTCATCTACATCGACAAGTACGACAGCACCCACCCGATGCGCATGTACTCCCGCATCGGCAGACGCGCGCCGCTGCACTGCACCGCCGTCGCCAAGGTGCTGCTCGCCGACCTGCCCGAACCACGCCGCCGCGAGGTCGCCCGGGCCATCGACTACGCGCCGCTCACCGCCAACACCATCACCACGCCCGACGCGTACCTGGCCGAGCTGGACCGCGTCCGCGCCGCCGGGTACGCCGTCGACAACGCCGAGCACGAGGACTTCATCCACTGCATCGCCGCGCCGATCCGCGGCGCCCGCGGCGAGGTCGTCGCGGCCGTGTCGATGTCCGTGCCCAAGGTGCTGCTCGACTTCGACGGCCTTCTCGGCCACCTGCCCGACCTGCTCGCCACCGCGCGGGCCGCCTCCGTCGAGTGCGGCTGGACGCCGCGCGACTGACGAAACCCAGAGAGGAAACGCACAACCCATGGCGAAGACCGAGATCAGGACCGACGCCGCGCCCACCCCCGTGGCCGCGTTCTCCCAGGGCGTCCGCAAGGGCCCGATCCTCCAGGTGGCGGGCCAGGTCGCGTTCGACCCGGCCACCGGGGAGGTCGTCGGCGACACCGTCGCCGAGCAGACCCGCCAGGCCCTGCGCAACGTGGTCGCGGTGCTCGAGGCGGGCGGCGCGTCCCTGGCCGACGTGGTCATGCTGCGCGTCTACCTCACCGACACCGCCCACTTCGCCGAGATGAACGCCGCCTACGGCGAGTTCGTCACCGAACAGCCCTACCCGGCGCGCACCACCGTCTACGTCGGCCTGCCGGAGAAGCTGCTGGTCGAGATCGACGCGCTCGCCGTCCTCGACTGACCAATCGAGACACGACCGGGTGACAGCGCGTACTTCTGCCGGTTGTTCTGCGTGGTGCCGGGCTTGCGCGCGCGATTGACTGGGACCACCCCCAAGGAGCACGTCTGGAAGGACCCGGCGATGGCTAGGAACGCATCACCGATCGGCTGACCGCGCCGCACCCGCCGCCCGCGGCCGGGGGCGACGCGCCGCCGCGCCGGACGGCACGCGAGGTCTACCGCCGAGACCTCGCGTCCTCGGCCCGGTCGCGGGACACCCCAGCCGCGACCGGGTCGCCCAGGTCGTCGTGGACGTCGGCCAACGCGCCCAGCACCGCCGCCAACCGGTGGTGCCGGTGCTCGTCGGCCAACGCCGCGGCCCGCACCAGCTCGGCACGCGCCCCCATCGCGTCGCCGAGCCGGTGCAGGGCCACCCCCCGCAGGTACAGCGCGTCGCACAGGCTCGACGGCGCGGTCGTCGCCCGCAGCAGCTCCAACGCCTCGTCCGCCGCCGCCAACGCCTCCGCCCACCGCGCCGACCGGCCCAGGCTGTCCGCCGTGCGCACCAGCAACGTCGCCGACATCTCCGTCACCATCACCGGCGCCAGCTCCAACCGGCCCGACCGCACGTTCGCCAGCAGCTCCCGGTTCACCCGCACCGCGTCCTCGTGCCGCGCCAACCCGTCCAGCACCAGCGCCAGGCACGACAACGAGATCTGCTCGCCCAACGGGTACCCGGCCCGGCGGAACAGCTCCTGCGCCCGCCGCGCGCTGACCTGCGCCTCCTCCAACCGCCCGGTCCGCAGCTCCGACACCGACCGGTAGTGCACCGCCCAGCCCTGCTCCCGCACGTCCCCCGCGGCCACCGACGCGCGCCACGCCTCGTCGTGCAACGCCAACGCCTCCGGGTAGCGGCGCAACAGCACCGCCAACGTCCAGGTCAGGAAGTTCAGCTGCACGGCCTCGTCCCGCACGCTGCCCAACGCCCGCGCCGCCCCCACCCCGGCGGTGAACACCTCCACCCACGTCTCCGGCCGACCGCGCTGGTCGGAGTACCAGTGCATGGCCGTGGCCAGCCGCAGCACCTCCGCGTGCCACCCGTTCGCCACCGCCCACCGCAACGCGCCCAACCAGTTCCCGGCCTCCGCGGTCAGCCACGCGTCGGCCTCCTCCTGGCCGCCCAACGACCCCGCCGGCCCCGTCCGCGCGTCCGGCCCGAAGAACCCGGCCGCCGTCACCGCCGTGCCCAGCAGCCACTCCACCATCCGCCGCCGGGCCCGCTCCACCACCGGCGCGGGCTCCTCGTCCGCCAGCCGCTCACCCGCGAACACCCGGATCAGGTCGTGGAACACGTACCGGCCGGGCACCTCCGCGGTGTCCAGCAGGCTCATGTCCACCAGCTCCTCCAACGTGTCCTCGGCCGAGAACCGGTCCACGTCCGCCACCACCGCGGCCAGCTCCGGCCCGAAGTCCGCGCCCGGCGCCAGCGACAACCGCCGGAACAGCACCGCCGCCTTCCCCCCGAGCTGCCGGTACGACATCTCGAACGCGGTCCGCACCTGGAGGTCGCCCGCCGTCAACGCGGACAACCGCCGCCGTTCGTCCACCAGCTGCCCCGCCAGGTGCCCGATCGTCCACTTCGGACGGCTCGCCAGCCGGTTCCCCGCGATCCGCAGCGCCAGCGGCAGGTGCCCGCACAGCTTCGCCACCCGCGCCGTCGCCACCGGCTCCGCGCCCACCCTCGCCCGCCCCGCGATCGCGCCCAGCAGCTCGACCGACTCGCCCGGGTCCAGCACGTCCAACGCCAGCCGCGTGCCCGCCTCCAACCCGCCCAGCACCAACCGCGACGTCACCAGCACCATCGACCCCGACCCCGTCGCCAGCAACGGCCGCACCTGCGCCTCGTCCGACGCGTTGTCCAGCACCAGCAGCGTCGACCGCTCCCGCAGCCGCGCCCGGTACAGGTCCGACCGCTCCGCCTCGCCCGCCGGGATCCGCTTCTCGTCCACCCCCAGCGCCGACAACATCCGGTGCACCACCTCCGACGGGTGCACCGGCCGCGCGTCCATCCCCCGAAGGTTGAAGAAGAAGCACCCGTCCGGGAAACGGGACGCCAACCGGTACGCCGCCCGCACCGCCAACGCCGTCTTCCCCGCCCCCGGCGGACCGTGCACCACGACCAGCGACGTGGTCCGCGTCGCCTCCGCCACCGCCGCCAACGCGGCCAACTCGCCGTCCCGGCCGGTCAGGTCCGCCACGTCCGGCGGCAACGCCGACGGCTCCGCCACCACCGGCGCCCGCCGCGCCCGACCCTGCTTCGCCGCGGCCAACAACTCCGCGAACTCGTGCTCCGCCAACGAGAGCACCCCGGCCAACGCCTCCACCGTCCGCCGCTGGGGCCCCTTCGCGCGACCGCGCTCCATGTCGCTGATCGCCCGCACGCTGACCCCGGAACCCTCCGCCAACTCCTCCTGCGTCAACCGGACCCGCAACCGGTGCGCACGGAGCAGCTCACCGAACGTCATCCCCACACCACGACAGTAGTAGCCCACCCGGGGAACACCGCCCGCGGTCGCGGCGACGACCATCACGTCTGGTTCCCGTAACGCGGCACTGGTAAGACCACCACCCATGAAGTGGTACGCGGACCCCTCGCCCCGACTCGTCCTGCAGGTCGTCGCCGACCTGGTCGCGGTCGCCTGGACGTGGCTCTGGATCACGGTCGCCACGACCGCCGGCGACGCGGTCCGCACCCTGCGCGCACCCGGCGACGGACTGGCCGGGGCCGGGCACGACCTGACCGGCACGTTCACCGACGCCGCCGACAAGGCCCGCGGCGTGCCGCTCGTCGGCGGCCGGCTCGCCGAGGCCCTGGAACGCGGCCGATCCGCCGGCGGCACGCTCACCGACGCGGGCGACGCCGTCACCCACGCGGTCGAGACCACCGCCCTCTGGCTCACCGTCGCGCTCATCGCCGTGCCGCTGCTGTTCCTGCTGATCACGTGGCTGCCGCTGCGGCTGCGGTACGCCCGGCGGGCGGGCCTCGTCCGGCGGCTGCGCGACCAGGGCCGCCACGACCTGCTCGCCCTGCACGCGCTCAACACCCTGTCGCTGCACGACCTCGCGACGTTCCCCGGCGACCCGGTGGAGGGCTGGCGGCGCCAGGACCCGGAGATCATCGCCGCGCTCGCCGCCCGGCGGCTGCGGTCGGCCGGCATCCGCCCCTGACCACGGCTCACCGGCCGCGACCGGGTTCGCCGCCGCGACCGGGCTCGCCGCCCGCGACCGGGCTCGTCGGCTGCCACCGGGCTCGCCGCCCGCCGGCGGCTCACCCGCCCCGGACCGCGGCTCACCGGCCGTGACGCCGGGGTCCTCCGTGCCCGACCCCGACGTCACGACCGGCCGGCGTCAGGCCAGGCGGTGCCAGAAGACCTGGCCCGTCGGGCCGTACAGCACCAGGTTCGAGTCGTTCTGCACGATCAGCCGGTCGGCCGCCGTGCCGTGCGTGCTCGTGTGCCACAGCGGCTGACCTGCCGCCGTGTAGATCACCAGGTTGCCGTCGTGCTGGAGCACCACGTAAGCCGCGGCCGTGCCGTGGGTGCTCGTGTGCCACAACGGCTGACCCGCCGCCGTGTACAGCACCAGGTTCCCGTCACCCTGCATCACCAGCGTGAACCGGCCGTCCTGCGACGTCCGGCTCTCCCCGGCCCGCAGGCTCTCGCCCCGCACCAGCGTGTCCCCGCCCGGCTGCGGCGGCGGGGCCGACCCCGTGAACAGCAGCGCGTTCGGCGACCCGGCGCCCGGGTTGGCCACCTTGTTCGGCGTGGCCGCCCCGACCAGCGCGTCCCGCACCTGCTGCGGCGACGCGCCCGGCGCGCCCGCCAGCACCAGCGCCGCCGCGCCCGCCACGTGCGGCGCCGCCATCGACGTGCCGCTGATCGAGTTCGTCGCCGTGTCCGACGTGTGCCACGCCGACGTGATCCCCACGCCCGGCGCGAACAGGTCCGTGCACGTGCCCCAGTTCGAGAACGACGCCCGGCCGTCCGCGCTGTCCGACGCGTTGACCGTGATGGCCTCCGCCACCCGCGCCGGCGAGAACGAGCACGCGTCGGCGTTCGAGTTGCCGGACGCGATCGCGTACGTGACGCCGGACGCGATCGACCGGCGCACCGCCGCGTCCAGGGTGTCGTTCGCGCCGCCGCCCAGGCTCATGTTCGCCACGGCCGGCTTCTGCGCGTTCGCCGTCACCCAGTCCACGCCCGCGACCACGCCCGCGATCGTGCCCGAACCCGAGCACGACAGCACCTTCACGCCGTGCAGCCGCACCGCCTTCGCCACACCGTGCGCCGCACCGCCGACCGTGCCCGCCACGTGCGTGCCGTGACCGTTGCAGTCCGTGTTGTTCCCGTCACCGGTGGTGTTGGCGTCGAACGACGCCCGCCCGCCGAAATCGGCGTGGGTCGTCCGGATGCCGGTGTCGATGATGTAGGCGTGCACGTTGCCCGCCGTGCTCGCGTACCCGTAGTTCCGGTTCAGCGGCAGGTCCCGCTGGTCGACGCGGTCCAACCCCCACGACGGCGGGTTCGGCTGGTCCGCCAGCACCTGGACCCGCTGGTCCTGGGCCACGTACGCGACCGCCGGGTCCGCCGCCAACCGCTTCGCGGCCCGCTCGCTCATCGCCGCCGCGAACCCGTTCAACGCCGCCCGGTACCGGTGCGTCACCCGGACGCCGGCCCGCTCGGCCACCGCCTCCGCGGCGACACCGTCCTCCAACACCACGATGTAACTGCCCGCCACCGCCGCCGGCGCACCGGCGTCGCGGATCTGCGCCTCCGCGGCCTGCGCCGGCGTCACGGCCACCGCCGCCGCCAACACCGCCGCCGCGCCGACACCCACCGCCCGGACCCGACGGATCCAGGGCGCGCGTAACTCTCCCATGTGGGCTACTCCCTCGTGCAGGGGTCGAGGATCTCGGTCGAGTTCGCGCGAACACCTCGACCCTGGCACCCCCACCACCCACACCCAACCCCCGACGTGCCGAACCTTCGGCGCCCTCACCTCAACCCTTCGGCCCACCCCCAACCGCGTGTCCTACCTCCAGAACGCGCGTGTCCTACGTTCGGAACGCGTGTGTCCTACGTTCGGGACCCCTGAATTCAACGCTCAGGACACGTGACCGCGACCCCCGCGAGGGCCGCGGTCACGCCCCACCCGCTACTCGCGGTCCGCGATGACCTGGTAGGCCACGCCGCCGTGGTCCTCGCCCTCCACGAACTGGACGAGGTTCACCAGGTACTCGCCCGGCGCCTCCGCGGTGAACGTCAACTCCGTCGTGAACCGCTCACCCGGCTTCAACGGCACCCCGAACAGCCCCGACCGCTTCGAGTCGAACTGGAACGCCGTCTCGCCGACCTGCTTCACGCCCTCGGCCTTCCCGCCGCCCGCGCGCCAGCGCTCCAGCAGCTCCCGACCCAGGTCGATCACCACCGTGCCCGCCACCGGCTTCTCACCGGTCAGCACCAGGTCGGTCCGGATCTCGCGCTCCGTCCCGTTGCCCACCGTGAACCACGACTTCACCGGCTCGAAGACCCGCCCACGCACGGTCTGCAGGTTCTTCCACGCGATGTTGTTGTTGTTCTTCGTGTTCAGGGCCGTGTTCGACCCCTCCGCGAACGTCATCGGGTCCGTCGCCGACACCCACCGCGCCAACAGGCAGAAGTGCCCCGGACCGGGGATGTTCGACCACGCGATCTTCGCCACGGCCCCGCCCACCGGCACCGTCAACGACTGCTGACCGATGAACACCCAGTCGCCGTTGGTCGCGTTGTTCCACGTCGTCCCGCCACCGGCAGGCGTCCGGTACACCTTCAACGTGCCGTTCGCCGTCGCCGTGTTGTTGCTCAGCCGCACGTGCACGTAGTTCGTCGCGCCGACCACCGGCTGGAACCCCGGCGCGCAGTCCGCCAGGGTCGGGCAGACCTTGATGTCCGGGCTGTTCCACACCGTGCCGTTCGGGTTGGGCTCCGCGCCCGTGTCGGTCACCTGGTCGCGCATGAACACGTCGGTCTGCCGGCAGTCCGACAGCAGCTTGCGGATCGCGTCCGCCGTGCCCGCGCCCGTGGACGACGCCTGCGTGAACACACCACCGGTCGTCGTGGCGTAGTTCTGCATGATCGGCGCGATCACCGACGTGTACGCCGACGACGTCGGCACGTACACCGGGCTGATCTTGATACCGCGGGCCAGCGCGTCGTTGGCCCACTGCGCGGCGTTGGCGACGTCCACCGCCCCGTGCGCGTCGTCGAACCCGCCCGGCCGCGCGTCCGTCACCAGCACGACGAACTTCATCGCGTTCGACCGCCACGTGCCCGCGAAGTCGACGTTCTGCGGCCGCCCGGCCGCCGCCCGGTTGTTGACGACCGTGTTCAACGCCTCGTCGGACGCCTCGGGCTCGCCACCGCCACCACCGGCGGCCAGCGTGTTCGTGATGTAGTTCGTCACCGGCCCGGCGTTGCCCGGGGCCAGGTCGCTGTGGACGGTGACGTTGTCCTTGAACGTCACCAACCCGAGCTGGTAGTCGCCACCGGACGCGGTGACCACGTCGTTGACGATCGCGTTGACACCGGTCTTCAGGTTCCCGATGGCCCCGCCCATGCTGCCGGTGTCGTCCAGGACGAACACGACGTCGAGGGGGCCGCACTTGGACGCGACGGGGGCGGGGGCGGCCACCGCCGACGGGGTCAGCTGGACGGCGGAGGCGGCCAACGCGGCGACGGCCAACATCGCGCCGCGTCTGCGTGAGTGACGCATGTGATCTCTTTCCGCTCGCACTGCCGGGCCAGGGGGGAGCGGCCCGGGCGCCCCGACGACGGTGTGGGGGCACATCAGGCGGATGATCGGCAGATCCGCCCAGTACGGTCCGGAAAGAGCAACTTCCGGGCCGGATCATGTCCGGCAAACGGAAGCGGCAGGCGCCGGGAGGGGGAGGACGGCGGTCAGTACACCGGCCCGGTGTACTTCTCGCCAGGCCCCTGACCAGGCTCGTCCGGGTACGCCGACGCCTCGCGGAACGCGCGTTGCACGGACTGCAACCCCTCGCGCAGCGGCCCCGCGTGCGGCCCCAGGTACTCGGCCGACGCGGTCACCAGGCCCGCCAGCGCGGTGATCAGGCGGCGCGCCTCGTCCAGGTCCCGGCGCGGGCTGTGCTCGGGGTCGGCGTCGGCCAGGCCGAGGCGCTCGGCGGCGGAGGAGAGCAGCATGATCGCCGCCTTGCTGATCACCTCGACGCTGGGAACATCGGACAGGTCGCGGACGTTGTTCGAAGGCAGGTCGGTCACGGGAGCCATTCTCGCAACCACACCGGACCGGTCGCCGATTCGGGGGTTGACAAGGCCATCTGCTACTATTCTCCGCGCGACCAGTCCCCACACCAGTGGGGACGGCAAGTGGAGCCCCGCTCCCACCCGAGTCTGCCGCTTCGAGCAGGTGGCCGGGTCCGGTCCCTCGAGGGGTGGACTGCGCCCTTCGTTGTGCGATCGGTCGGAAGCGGGCCTCACACCGGGCAGGTGTGGGGCCTCTTGTCTTTGGCGCACAACGAGTCACAAAGGACGTGAATGACAAGTCCCTCGAACCGAGGTGCTCCCGCGAGCACCGAGCCGCGCATCAACGACCGCATCCGCGTGCCCGAGGTTCGTCTGGTCGGGCCGAACGGCGAGCAGGTCGGGATCGTTCGCATCGAGGACGCGCTCCGACTCGCCCAGGAAGCGGATCTCGACCTCGTCGAGGTCGCCGCGCAGGCTCGGCCGCCGGTCTGCAAGCTCATGGACTACGGCAAGTTCAAGTACGAGAGCGCGCAGAAGGCCCGTGAATCCCGCCGCAACCAGCAGCTCACGGTCATCAAGGAGCAGAAGCTCCGGCCGAAGATCGACCCGCACGACTACCTGACGAAGAAGGGTCACGTCGCCCGCTTCCTGTCGCACGGGAACAAGGTCAAGGTGACCATCATGTTCCGGGGCCGTGAGCAGTCCCGGCCGGAGCTCGGTTACCGCCTGCTGCAGAGGCTCGCGGAAGACGTCGCGGAGCTGGGGTTCGTCGAGTCCAACCCGAAGCAGGACGGCCGCAACATGATCATGGTGCTGGCCCCGCACAAGACCACGAAGACCCGCCCGGTCAAGCACGACAGCGCCGACGAGGCGCCGGCGGAGTCTGTCGAGGAGTGATCTCCCGGCCCCCGGGCCGGGAGCAAGCATGGCCGCCCCCATCCCCGGTGGCTGCACGAGACTGAGGACGGAAATGCCCAAGAACAAGAGCCACAGCGGGACCTCCAAGCGCGTGAAGGTCACCGGCAGCGGCAAGCTCATCCGCGAGAAGACCGGCAAGCGCCACAAGCTGGAGAAGAAGCCCAGCACGCTGACGCGCCGCCTCTCCGGCACGACCGACGTCTCCAAGCACGACGTGCCGCGGATCAAGAAGCTGCTCGGCCTCTGAGGCCCTGAGACCTCCACCCCCTTGAACACCGGGACCGGCCCCCACCGGCCCCACGAGATCGACAGGATGGACCCGTGGCACGCGTCAAAAGGGCAGTGAACGCCCAGAAGAAGCGCCGTACCACCCTTGAGCTCGCCAGCGGCTACCGCGGCCAGCGTTCGAGGCTGTACCGCAAGGCCAAGGAGCAGGTGCTCCACTCGCTCAACTACGCCTACCGGGACCGCCGCGCCCGCAAGGGTGACTTCCGGAAGCTGTGGATCCAGCGCATCAACGCCGGTGTCCGCGCCAACGGCATGACGTACAACCGCTTCATCCAGGGCCTGCGGCTCGCCGGCATCGAGGTGGACCGCAAGATCCTCGCCGAGCTGGCCGTCAGCGACCCCGGCGCGTTCACCGCGCTGGTCGAGGCCGCCCGCGCGGCGCTGCCCAGCGACGTCAACGCGCCCGTCGAGGACAAGGCCTGAGCCCGCACGACCGCGCACCACGACCCGGGGATGCTCCGTTCACCGAACGGACACCCCGGGTCGTTGCCGCTAATCGCCTGACCAGGCGCTCCGGCCGCGACCGCGCCTCGCGGTTCCTCGCCGAAGGCGCCCAAGCCGTGCGCGAAGCCCTCACCTGGTCCGCCGCCGGCCGCGGCCAGGTGCACGAACTGTTCCTCACCCCCACCGCCGCCGACCGCAACCAGCCGCTCGTGCGCGCCGCCGTCGACGCGGGCGTGCCGGTCAGCCCCGTGACCGACAAAGCCGCCGCCGCGCTGTCCGAGACCGTCACGCCGCAGGGCATCGTCGCCGTGTGCTCGCTCGTGGACGTGCCGCTGGCCACGGCGCTGACCCCCGGCGTGCGGCTGGTGGCCGTGCTGCACGGCGTGGCCGACCCCGGCAACGCCGGCACCGTGGTGCGCGTGGCCGACGCGGCGGGCGCGGACGCGGTGATCTTCGCGGGCGACGCGGTCGACCCGCACAACGGCAAGTGCGTGCGCGCGTCCACGGGCAGCGTGTTCCACCTGCCGATCGCGCGCGTGCGTGACGCGGACGAGGCGTTCGCGGCGTGCCGGGCGGCGGGGCTGCGGCTGGTCGCGGCGGACGGGTACGCGCCCGACGACCTGGTGACGGCCGACCTGCGTGGCGAGCTGGCGGGGCCGACGGGGTGGGTGTTCGGCAGCGAGGCGCACGGGCTGCCGGATGACGTGGTGGCCGGGCTGGACGCCGCGCTCAAGGTGCCGATCTACGGTGCGGCGGAGAGCCTCAACCTCGCTACCGCCGCGGCGGTGTGCCTGTATGCCTCGGCTCGGGCGCAGCGGGTGTGAGCGCTCGCGCAGCGGGTGTGAGGGCTCCGGTGCGGCGGGTGTGAGGGCGGTGCGGGTGAGGGCGGTGCGGCTCGGGTGCGGTGTGTGGGCTGAGTGCGGCGGGTGTGGGCTGGGTGTGGGTGCGAGCGGGGTGAGAGGGCTCGGGGGCGGTTGCTGGGGTGTCTGGGGCGTGGGGTCGGGAGGGCCGGGGGTTGTGGGGCGCGGGCTTGGGGGCGGGGCGGGTGGTGCCTGAGCCGGCCTCCTTCTTGTTCCTAGGCGACGCGCGAACTCGGATTTGGTTCACGGTGGACCGGTGATTCGCTCGATCCGGTGATCATGGTTGACATCTGGGCCAGCCGGGAAAAGGCGGGTTGACCAGGCGTTATGGTCCGGTCAACCCGCCGCTCGTCAGGCTTCCAGCCGTGTCGTCAGAGTGCGGAGCAGGGGGTCGCCCGAGGTCGGCTTGGACTGGGCGCGGAGGGCTTCCTCGACCACGTTGGCGATGTCGCCGAGGATCTGCGGCGGGGTGTCGTCGGTGATCAGGGCGCCGGCCCGGCGGGCTTCCGCTTCGGCGTTGGCCGGGTCGCCCGACTCCAGCAGGAACCGCGCGCCGCGTGCCACCAGGAACGTCTGCCAGTCCAGGTCACCCAGCTGCGCGGCCAGTTCCTCGGCGATGCCGTTCTGCTCGATCGCGGCCTCGTGGTGGCCGGCTTGGACGTGCAGGAAGGCCCTGATGGCGGCGATCCGCGCGGTCAGGTGGGTGCGGTGGTCGGGGTCCTCGACGGCGGGCAGGAGTTGTTCGGCTTCCGCCAGGGTCGCGTGGCACTCGGCGGCTTCCTCGTTCGGCAGCGCGGCGGCGGCTTCGACCAGGGAGCCGGCGGCCTCGGCCGGTTCCGAGACCTCCCGCCACGCGGCCGCGGCGCCCTGGTAGGCGGACGCGGCTTCGAGCGGGTGGTCCAGGCGGCGCAGGACGCCGGCCAGGACGTCCAGGACCATGGCCCGTCGCCACGGCTCGTCGGCGGGCACGAGGCCGAGCGCGACCTCCAGGTGCTTGCGGGCGGCCTCGGTCTCGTCCAGGCGGGCGCACACCTGGCCCAGCCGGTAGCGGACGGGCACGACGATGTCCGGGTCGACGTCGCCGCCCTCGATGACGCGGACGGCTTCCTCCAGGGCCTCGGCGGCCTCCACGAACCGGCCCGCCTTGAGGTAGCCGCCGGCCAGGGCGTAGCACGCCTTGGCCACGTCGTCCGGCACGCCGACCTCGTGGCCGACGGTCACCGCGTCACGCAGCTCCGCCAGGTGCTCGGCCTCCAGCCCGAGCCGCTCGACCGACGCCACCCGCTGCCGGTGCGTCTCCGCCGTCCACGGCCCGCGCGGCGTGCTGAACGCGCCGACGAACTCGGCCGCCGTGCGCACCGCCTCCTCCTCGCCGCGCACGGTCTGGATCTTCAGCAGCAGCCGCAGCGCGTCGAACCGCACGGACGCCGGGACGTCACCCGACAGCACGTCCGCCACCTCGGCGTGCGCCTCGTCCAACCGCCCCGTGGTGGCCAGGTGCTGCGCCCGGTCGCACCGCGCCCGCGACACCAGCTCCGGCACCTCGGCCCGCGCCAGCTCCAGCGCCTCGGCGGCCAGCTCGCCCTGCTCGTCGACCTCGTCGGCGTCCGCGAGCAGGTCGCCCAGCAGCAACCGCGTCAGCACCCGCGTGAACGGGGTGCCCGCGACGTCCGCCTCCGCCAGGCACGTGCGCGCCACGGCGATGCACCGCGCGAGCCCGCCGTCCTCCGCGCGCAGCCCCGCGCCCCGCGCCCGGAACCGGTTGGCCAGGTCGTGCTCGCCGCACGCGGCCAGCCGGTCGACCGCCGCGTCCAGCTCCGCCAGCACCTCCTCCTTCGGCCGCACGTGCCCGCCCGCGATCGCCCGCCGGGCCGCGACCAGCGCGCCCAGCGACTCGGGCAGCAACGGGTCCAGGTCCTCCGGCAGCGATCTCAGCAGCCGCATGCCGACCAGGAACTCGCCCTCGTCGAACGCGTCGCACATCGCCCGCGCCAGCTCGACCGGGTCGGCGACCGCCACCGGCTCCTCCTCGACCGGGGGCGGGGGAGCGGCCGCGGTCGGCACGGCCAGCGGCACCGGGATCGTGTCCGGCGCGGCCAGCGTGCGCCGCACGCGGGTGCTCACCGCGTCGCTGCCGTTGCGCCGGTCGAACCGGGCCGCGATCTCCAGCGCCTGCGCCTCCAGCAGCTCGCGCAGCTCCGGCGCGGTCAGCACGGTGGTCCGCCCGTCCCGCGGCACGGCGAACTCCTCGTCCGGCGACACCCGGCTGAGCAGCAGCGCCGCGCCCGCGGCGAAGTGCATGGCCCGGGACGGGCTGGTCGAGTGGTGCACCCGGTGCAGGTGGCCGCGCAGCAGCTCGACGCCGCGCCGCACGTTGCCCGACGTCGCGCAGAACTCCAGGTGGTCGTCCAGGTAGCCGCCGACCAGGTCGTCGCGCACCAGCCGGTACGCCACCACGTGCGCCTGCCGTGCCCGGTCCACGTCGCCCAGCGCCACGAACGCGGGCGTCAACGTGGTCAGGATGCCCTGGGGCTGGGTCGCGCAGCCCGTGTCCTGCTCCAACTGGTGCTCGGCGTGCGCGACCGCCTCGGCGTGCCTGCCCTGCCGGATCAGGTGCCCGGCCTGCTCCTCGATGACGCACGCCTCGCAGTCGCTCATCGGGCCGCGGTCCATCGCCAGGTACCGCGCGAAGTGCTCCCGGTACGCCTCCTCGTCGCCGATGTGCGAGGCCAGGTCGGCGCGGGCGCCGTGCACGGGCTGCATCGAGTAGCCGAGCCGCCGGTAGCGCTCGGCGAGCTGGTCCACGAACGAGTTGATCTGCTCCAGCGTGAACCGCGGGTCGGCGATCAGGCCGCTGACGATCCACTTGTGCGCCCAGTCGTAGCTGTGCGTCTCCCACTCGTCGAACGCGGTGGGGTCGCGCTGCTCGGCCGTGCCGCACCAGGCGAACGGGGCCAGCATCAGGTCGTAGCGGCCCAGGTCGTAGGCGGACCGGATCAGCGCGATGCGGCAGCTCACGGCCAGCGGCAGGTGGTCGAGCGCGTCCGCCGCGCGGGCCGCCCGCTCCAGCGCCTCGTGCCGCGCCATGCCCTCCGGCATGTGGTACGCCTCGACGAACTGCCGCTCGGCGGCTTCCTTCTCCTCGTTCACCGGTGATCTCCCACGGCGCGGTCCAGCAGTTCCAGGAACGAACGGTTCAGCGCCGCGGTGTCCTTCGGGCGCATCGGGCGGCGCGCCTGCAGCAACGCGTGCACGTACAGCGACTCCACGGTCAGCTCCACCAGCGCCGGGTCGGTCAGCTGCGCCAGCCGCCGCACCAGCGGGTTGCGGCAGTTCAGCACGAGCCGCTGGGCGGCGTCGGACGTCGACTCGACCAGGCTGCCCAGCAGCTCCGCCCACAGCGGGTCGGCCTGCTCGCCGACCTGCCGCGCGTCCCGCCTGCGCTCGCCCTCCACGTTCGTGACCAGCAGCGCGGGCAGCGAGCCCGGGTCGAAGTCGCGCGGCACGGCCTCGCAGTCGTGCCGCTCCAGCACGTCCTTGGCCAGCGCGAACCGCTCCCGCAGCGCGCGTTCCAGCTCCGGGTCCGGGTCGTCGAGCGCGGCCAGCACCTCGGTCGGCGCGACCCGGCGGGCGGCGGTCGGGCCGTCCAGGGCGACGAGCCGTTCCATGATCTCCGCGTCGTAGGCGTAGCCCGCGTTGACCAGGCCCATGCCCTGCGCGTGCGCGACCGGCGCGAGCTGGCGGAACTCGTCCACGTCCGGCACGTGCGCGATGACGCCGTGCTTGCGGCGGAACTGGCGCAGCGACTGGGGGCCGTCGGTGGTCTCGAACGGCAGCCACCGCTCGACCAGCCGCAGCATCTCGTCGTCCACCCTGGCCAGCGACTTGATGCCCAGGTGGTGCGCGTCGAGCAGGGCACGCGTGCGGTCGGGGCTCGTCGCGTCGAGGCGGACCAGCCAGTCGCGGACCTGGCGGCCCAGCTCCTCGCGCACGGCCAGCAGCGTCTCGTCCTGGTAGAGCGACTCCCGGCTCGCGGTCGGCCGCAGCGACGTCGAGTCGACCACGCAGCGCACGAAGTAGGCCCACTCCGGCAGCAGGCCCTCGATGGCGTCGCCGACGAGCATCCGCTTGAGGTAGACGCGGTGGGACTGGCGCGCGCCGGGGTGCACGCCGCCGGGCAGCACGTAGGCGACGCCGCGCAGGCCCACCGTCGGCACCTCGACCGGGATCGCGTCGAACGGCCGCACGCCCAGCACCCGCTCGCCGTACGCGATCGGGTCGGACTCCCACGGCAGCCCGCCCTCCGTGACGACCTCGTCACCGACCCGCACCGTCACCGGCAGCAGGGCGCCGTACTCGGTGACCAGGGCCTTGACCACGTCGCGCTCCAGCCAGTGCTCGGCGTCGCGGTGCGGCACCAGCTCGATGGTGGTGCCGACGTCCGCGCGGGCGCCGTCGTCCACCTCGACCTCGTAGTTGCCCGCCGCGTCGGCCGTCCACCGGACCGCGGGGCCGCCCCGGGCGGAGCGGCTGACCAGCCGGATGCGCTCGGCCACCAGGAACGCCGACAGCAGGCCGACGCCGAACTGGCCCAGGAAGCCCTGGCGGGCGAAGCCCAGGTCGTCGCGCTTGGAGGTGCGGCCGAGCGTGGACAGCAGCTCGTGCACCTCGCGCTCGGTGAGGCCGATGCCGGTGTCGGAGATGCGGAGGGTGCCGCCGGCGGACCCGACCGGCTCGATCACGACCTCGCCCGGCGCGTCCGGGTGCAGCGCGCGGCGGGCGGTGATCGCGTCCACCGCGTTCTGGAGCAGTTCGCGCGCGTACACCCTGGGGCTGCTGTAGAGGTGGTGGCTGAGCAGGTCGATGATCCCGCGCAGGTCGACACCGAAGGTGTGTGCCATGGGAGTGGAGTTCACCTCGGGTCAGGTCACGGGGGAGGGCTGATTCTAAGGGCGTGGTCGCGGCTTGTGACCCGGTTTTCCGCTGATCGCCGCCGGGATCCTGCGCGCGCGGTCGAAGAGTGCCACGGCCCACCGACAATTCCGACGCGCCCAGGTCGCGATCGGGTTCCGGCACGGCGTCACCGGCACGGCGCCGCGCGGGTCGGGTGGCCGGTCCGGGGCCGGAACCGCGACCGCGCGCCCGATCCGGGGTGTGGGCGCGCCGGCCGCTCACCGGGCGACGCCCGGGGCCTGACCGCGGGCCGGTCCGGAATCACCTGGTCGGGCGGCGGTGGGGGAGGCGGAGGGCCGATCACCTAGGATCGGACCGCCGCTCCGCGTGCCTCGCGGAGGGCTGACCACCTGTTG
This sequence comes from Actinosynnema sp. NPDC059335, assembly GCF_042752395.1. NCBI lineage: Bacteria > Bacillati > Actinomycetota > Actinomycetes > Pseudonocardiales > Pseudonocardiaceae > Actinosynnema > Actinosynnema sp. NPDC059335. The sequence continues at coordinate 41,733 of NZ_JBHYXZ010000038.1, forward strand.
TCCGTGACGGGAGCTGTCCACCAACCATGTCCGGAGCCAACGACCCGTACGACCCCAAGCAGGTCGCGGCGCTCTCCCCGGAAGCGCTCGACGCGGCGGTCGGGCAGGCTCGTGAGGCGTTCGCGAAGGCGGCCGACCTCGACGAGCTGGCCGCCGTGAAACCGAGCCACCTGGGCGACCGCTCGCCGGTCCTGCTGGCGCGCCGCGAGATCGGCGCGCTGCCGCCGGCCGCGAAGGCCGAGGCGGGCAAGCGGGTGAACGAGGCACAGAACGCGGTCAAGGCCGCGTTCGAGGAGCGCCGCGCCCGGTTGCAGGCCGAGCGCGACGAACGGGTGCTGCGCGAGGAGACGGTCGACGTCACGCTGCCGTGGGACCGGGTGCCGCGCGGCGCCCGCCACCCCATCTCCACCCTCGCCGAGCGCATCGCCGACGTGTTCGTGGCCATGGGCTACGAGGTCGCCGAGGGCCCCGAGCTGGAGACCGAGTGGTTCAACTTCGACGCGTTGAACTTCGGCAAGGACCACCCGGCGCGCACCATGCAGGACACGTTCTACGTCGCGCCCGCCGACTCCGGCCTGGTGCTGCGCACGCACACGAGCCCGGTGCAGGCCCGCACCCTGCTCGACCGCGACCTCCCGGTCTACGTGGTGTGCCCCGGCCGCACGTTCCGCACCGACGAGCTGGACGCCACCCACACCCCCGTCTTCCACCAGGTCGAGGGCCTGGCCGTGGACAAGGGCCTGACCATGGCGCACCTGAAGGGCACGCTCGACGCGTTCGCCCGCGCCATGTTCGGCGAGGACTCCAGGACCCGACTGCGGCCGAGCTTCTTCCCGTTCACCGAGCCGTCCGCCGAGGTGGACGTGTGGTTCCCGGAGAAGAAGGGCGGCGCGGGCTGGGTCGAGTGGGGCGGCTGCGGCATGGTCAACCCCAACGTGCTGCGCAACTGCGGCGTCGACCCGGAGGTGTACTCCGGGTTCGCGTTCGGCATGGGCCTGGAGCGCACCCTGCAGTTCCGCAACGGCCTGCCCGACATGCGGGACATGGTCGAAGGCGATGTCCGCTTCACCCAGCCATTCGGAACGGAGGCCTGACCGGTGCGCATTCCGGTTACCTGGCTGGTCGAGAACCTCGAGTTCGCCGAGACGCCCACGCCCGAGCAGGTCGCCGAGGCGTTCGTGCGGATCGGCATCGAGGTCGAGGACGTCCACGCGCTCGACGCCGTCACCGGCCCGCTGGTGGCGGGTCGCGTGGTGGAGGTCGAGGAGCTGACCGGGTTCAAGAAGCCGATCCGCTTCTGCCGGGTCGAGGTCGGCCCGGACCAGGTCAACGGCATCGTCTGCGGCGCGTCGAACTTCCGCGAGGGCGACACGGTCGTGGTGGCGCTGCCCGGCGCGGTGCTGCCCGGCGGGTTCGCCATCTCGGCCCGCAAGACCTACGGCCGGACCAGCGAGGGCATGATCTGCTCGGCCCGCGAGCTGGGCCTGGGCGACGACCACTCGGGCATCATGGTGCTGCCCAGCGGCACCGCGCAGCCCGGCGACGACGCGGTCGAGCTGCTGGGCCTGGGCGACACGGTGATCGAGGTCGCGCCCACTCCCGACCGGGGCTACGCGTTCTCGGTGCGCGGCTTGGCGCGTGAGCTGGCGTGCGCGTTCGACGTGCCCTACCGCGACCCCGGCGCGGTCGAGGTGCCCGAGGGCGAGGGCGACGTGCTGCCGGTCCGCATCGAGGACCCGGCGGTGTGCTCGCGGTTCGTGGCCCGCCGCGTCAGCGGCGTCGACCCGACCGCGCCGACGCCGTGGTGGATGCGGCGGCGGTTGATGCTGGCGGGCATCCGGTCGATCTCGCTGCCGGTGGACGTCACCAACTACGTGATGCTGGAGCTGGGCCAGCCGCTGCACGCGTTCGACGCGGCGAAGGTCCAGGGCGGCTTGGTGGTGCGGCGCGCGGCGGCCGGCGAGAAGCTGACCACGCTGGACGAGCAGGTCCGCGCGCTCGACCCGGACGACGTGGTGATCGCCGACGACAGCGGCGTGATCTCGCTGGCCGGCGTGATGGGCGGCGCGAGCACCGAGGTCGGCGACGGCAGCTCGGACATCCTGCTGGAGGCGGCGAACTGGGACCCGGCGTCCATCGCCCGCACGGTGCGGCGGCACAAGCTGCCCAGCGAGGCGGCGAAGCGGTTCGAGCGCACGGTGGACCCGGCGCTGGCGCCGGTGGCGCTGGAGCGCGCGGCCCGGCTGCTGGACATGCTGGGCGACGGCAGCATCAAGCCCGGCCGCACGGACGTGGGCACGCCCGCGCAGCCCAAGCCGGTGACGATGCCGATCAACCTGCCCGACCGGGTCGCGGGCGTGAACTACGCCCGCGGCGCGACCGCGCGGCGGCTGGGCCAGATCGGCTGCCAGGTCGAGGTCACCACGGGCGACGACGGCACGACGATGGTCACCGCGGTGCCGCCGACGTGGCGCGCGGACCTGACCCAGCCCGCCGACCTGGTGGAGGAGGTGCTGCGGCTGGAGGGCTACGACACGATCCCGTCCACGCTGCCGCCCGCCCCGGCCGGTCGCGGGCTGACCGAGCAGCAGCGCCGCCGCCGCACGGTGTCGCGCGCGCTGGCCGAGCACGGGTTCGTCGAGGTCAAGCCGTTCCCGTTCGTCGCGCCGTCGGTGTTCGACGCGCTGGGCCTGCCCGAGGGCGACGTGCGGCGCAACACGGTGAGCGTGCTCAACCCGCTGGAGGCGGACAAGCACGCGCTGGCCACCACGCTGGTGCCGGGGCTGCTGGAGACCGTGCAGCGCAACCTGGCCCGCGGCCAGAAGGACCTGGCGGTCTACGCGATCGCTCAGGTGACGCTGCCCCGCACGCAGCAGGTGCCCGTGCCGCAGGTCGGCGTCGGCGAACGGCCGTCGGACGCGCAGGTCGCGTCGCTGCTGGCGGCGCTGCCGCAGCAGCCGGTGCACGTGGCGGCCGTGCTGGCGGGCAACCGCGAGCAGGCGGGCTGGTGGGGCAAGGGCCGGCAGGCGGACTGGGCGGACGCGGTGCAGGCCGCGCGGCTGGTCGGCCAGGCGTACGGGGTGGAGCTGACCGTGGTCGCCTCCGACCTCGCGCCGTGGCACCCGGGCCGGTGCGCCGAGCTGCGGGTCGGCGACTGGCCGGTGGGGCACGCGGGCGAGCTGCACCCGAAGGTCGTGGAGGCGCTGGGGCTGCCGAAGCGGACCGTGGCGATGGAGCTGGACCTGGACGCGCTGCCGTTGAGCGACAACCGGCCCGCGCCGGTGGTGTCGGCGTACCCGCCGGTGCTGCTGGACGTGGCCGTGGTCGTGCCGGAGGACGTGCCCGCCGAGCAGGTGGCGCGGGTGCTGCGCGGCGGTGGCGGCGCGCTGCTGGAGGACATCCGGCTGTTCGACGTCTACACCGGCGACCAGGTCGGCGAGGGCAAGCGCTCGCTGGCGTACTCGCTGCGGTTCCGCGCGCCGGACCGCACCCTGACCGTGGACGAGGCGACGGCGGCGCGGGACGCGGCCGTGGCCGCCGCGGCCGAGCGGTTCGGCGCGGTGCTGAGAGCGTGACGCGGTGTCCCGGACCCGCACTGGTGCGGGTCCGGGTTTACGCCGTCCGGGTGAACGACCGGACGGTGGGGCAACGGTGAACGTGCAGTTCAGAACGCGTTGAGTGACGTGTCAAGAGGCCCAAAGACCTGTCTTTCCGGGCCGGCTTGGTCCTTGCGCACAGGTTGAACGTTCTCCAAGATTGGCGTCGCGGCCCGCTGGGCCGAGGGGCGAAGCGATGAACCGCCGGGCGAGTCTGGTCGCCGGTCCGACGGGGAGCTAGCGGCGAACCCACCGCCTGGAGCATGCAATCTAGTGAGGTTGCCTCATGCGCAGCTTGGGCCCGCGGATGGAAGTCGCCGTCGCCATGACCATCCTCGGCGTGGGCGCCGCCGTGGTCGCTGCCATGCACCTGACCTGGCCGGAACCCGAACTGCCCGCGATGGCGTACGCGGTCAGCGGCGGCGAGGTGTCGGACCTGCAGTCGTTCGAGATCAACGACGTGTCGGGCGGCGCGGTCGAGCTGACGCCCGGCAGCGAGGGCGCGCGGCTGGTGCGGCTGTCGAACCCGAACAGCGTGGAGATCGTGGTGCTGACGTTGCAGGCGCAGCCGGGCGAGCCGCTGGACGAGGCGGGCAACCCGGTGCCGGGCTGCCCGGCCGGCGTGCTGGCCGTGGCGCCGATGGCGGAGCCGGTCACCATCCCGCCGGCGGGGTCGGTCGACGTGGAGATGGTCGTGCGGATCGCGCACGACGTGCCGGACGCGTGCACGGACCTGGTGTTCCCGCTGACGTACTCGGGGCGGGCGGCCCGCGTCTAGCGGACGTCCGGCGGGTCCGTCCCGAAAACCACCGCGGGCCGCCCCGGTGTGCGAGGCTTCCGGCATGAGCGCGTACGACTACGACTTGGTCGTGATCGGGTCGGGCCCCGGCGGGCAGAAGGCCGCGATCGCGGGCGCGAAGCTGGGCAAGCGGGTCGCGATCGTGGACCGGGCCGACATGGTGGGCGGCGTCTGCGTGAACACCGGCACCATCCCCTCGAAGACGCTGCGCGAGGCGGTCCTGTACCTGACGGGCATGAGCCAGCGCGACCTGTACGGCGCGAGCTACCGGGTCAAGAACGACATCACCATCTCCGACCTGCTCGCCCGCACGCAGCACGTGATCGGCCGCGAGGTCCAGGTCGTGCGCGCCCAGCTGCACCGCAACCACATCGACCTGCTCCAGGGCACGGCCCGGTTCGTCGACCCGCACACGATCGCGGTGGACGGCACGCAGCGCGGCGAGCACCACACCGTCACCGCGGGCCACGTCGTGATCGCCACCGGCACCCGGCCCGCGCGGCCGGACCAGGTGGACTTCGACGAGGTGCGGGTGCTGGACTCCGACGAGGTGCTGGCGCTGGAGGAGATCCCGTCGTCCCTGGTGGTCGTGGGCGCGGGCGTGATCGGCATCGAGTACGCGTCGATGTTCGCCGCGCTGGGCAGCCGGGTGACCGTGGTCGAGCAGCGGGAGCGGATGCTCGACTTCTGCGACCCGGAGATCGTGGAGTCGCTGAAGTTCCACCTGCGCGACCTGGCGGTGACGTTCCGGTTCGGCGAGAAGGTCGTGAACGTGGACGTGTCCGAGACGGGCACGGTCACCACGCTGGCCAGCGGCAAGCGCATCCCGGCCGCCGCGGTCATGTACTCGGCGGGCCGCCAGGGCAACACCGAGGCGCTGGACCTGCACAACGCGGGACTGGAGGCCGACCACCGCGGCCGGCTGTCGGTGGACGAGCACTACCGCACGGCGGTCGAGCACATCTACGCGGTCGGCGACGTGATCGGCTTCCCGGCGCTGGCCGCCACGTCGATGGACCAGGGCAGGCTCGCCGCCTACCACGCGTTCGGCGAGCGGGCGCGCGAGCTGTCGGCGTTGCAGCCGATCGGGATCTACACCATCCCGGAGATCTCGTACTGCGGCGCCACGGAGGCCGAGCTGACGTCGTCCGCCGTGCCCTACGAGGTGGGGCTCGCGCGGTACCGGGAGCTGGCGCGGGGCTCGATCGTCGGCGACGCCTACGGCATGCTCAAGCTGCTGGTGTCCACTGTGGACCGCAAGCTGCTCGGCGTGCACCTGTTCGGCACCGGCGCGACCGACCTCGTGCACATCGGCCAGGCGGTCATGGCGTGCGGCGGCACGGTCGACTACCTGGTGGACACCGTCTTCAACTACCCGACGCTGTCCGAGGCGTACAAGGTGGCCGCGCTGGACGCGACGAACAAGATCCGCGCGCTGGAGCGGTTCGGGTCCTAGCCGGGGCCGTCGAGCAGCAGCCGGGTGACCAGGTGCAGCCGCGCGTCCCGGACGTCCATCAGCGGCGGCACGAGCAGCGTCGGCATGCCCGCGGCGACGCCCGCGCCGTCGTGCGTGGCGCGGTCGCCGACCATGAGCGTCGCGGCGGGCGCGGCGCCGAGCTCGTCCAGCGCGATCCGGAAGATCGCCGGGTCGGGCTTCACCACGCCGTGCTCGAACGACAGCACGAAGGAGTCGACCGGCAGGTCGGCGAACGCGGGCCGCAGGTCGAAGTGGATGTCGCTCAACACCCCGATGCGGACGCCGTGCGCGTGCAGTGCCCGCAACGTCGGGGCGGCGTCCACCGCGAACGGGGTGAACGCGGGGTCGCGGTCGACCGCGTACAGCGAGTCCGCCAGCTCCGCGTCCAGCCCCGCGTCCCGGAACGCCGCGTAGCTCGTCCGCCGGTGCAGGTCGGCGTCGGCGTCCACGCCCGGCACGTCGAGCCTCGCGCGGGCGAGGGCCGCCGCCACCTCGGGGGCCCCGTCGGCGGCGCGGCCGATCCGGCGCAACGCCTCCGCCACCCACCTCCGGAACGTCGGCGCGAGCACCAGCGTCCCCCGCCAGTCGAAGATCACGGCCCGCAGTCGGTCGGCCATCCCGCGCTCACCTTCGGTAGTCGGCGACTCACTCGGCTGAAGGCTGCCGCACCACTCCCGTGCGGGGCTACCGTTTTCCGGACCCCTACGGCGGGAGACCGGCATGGCCGCGATGCCCCTCTACATGCGCCGGGTCGGCTTCGACCCGGATCCGGCGATCGCGGAGGTCCGCGACCGGGAGGGGGTGGTCCGGGTCGACTCGGCGCTGGGCGTCCCGGTGTGGCTGGTCACCCGGGTGGAGGACGTCCGGCGGGTCTACGGCGACCCGCTGCGGTTCGGCAACTCCGCGCCGCACCTCGTGCCCGGCGCGCCCGCGTTGTCCGAGGAGGAGCTGGCCGCCGCGCGGCCGGGCAACCTGCTCGTGTTCGACCCGCCGGAGCACACCCGGCTGCGCAGGCTGCTGGCGCCGGAGTTCACCGTCCGCCGGATGCGCCGCCTCGAACCGCGCGTGCACGAGATCGTGCGCGACCACCTCGACGCGATCGAGCGCCAGGGCCCGCCGGCCGACCTCGTGCCCGACTTCGCCCTGCCGGTGCCCGCGCTGGTGATCTGCGAGCTGCTCGGCGTGCCCGCCGAGGACCGGGACGCGTTCCAGGCCCGCTACGCCCGCTACTTCGACATGACGCTGTCGTTCGACGAGCGGGTCGCGGTGCAGTTCGAGGCCAAGGACTACCTGGCGCGGCTCGTCGCGCGGGCGCGGCGGGAGCCGGGGGACGACCTGCTGGGCATGCTCGTCCGCGACACCACCGCCGACCTCACCGACCGCGAGCTGGTCGGCATGGCGGACCTGCTGCTGCTGGCCGGGCACGAGACGACGGCCAACATGCTCGGCCTCGGCACGCTCGCCCTGCTGCGCCACCCCGCGCAGTTCCGGCTGCTGCGGGAGGAACCGGACCGCGCCGCCGCCGCGGTGGAGGAGCTGCTGCGGTGGCTGAGCGTCGTGCACACCGGCGTGCCGCGGGTCACCACGACCGACGTCGAGCTGGGCGGCCACGCGCTGGGGCCCGGCGAGCTGGTCGTGTGCGCGCTGCCCGCGGCCAACCGCGACCCCGCGCTCGTGCCGGACCCGGAACGGCTGGACGTCACCCGCGCCGCGGGCAGCCACGTCGCGTTCGGCCACGGCGTGCACCACTGCCTGGGCGCGCCGCTGGCCAGGATGGAGATGCGGATCGCGTTCGCCGCGCTGGCGCGCCGGTTCCCGGGGCTGCGCACCGTCGACCCGGAGCCGGACTACCGGCCGGAGGCGGTCGTCTACGGGCTCTCGTCGCTGCGCGTCACCTGGTGATCGCGCGGGCGGGGCGGTCCGCCGTCGCGCGGAACCCCGAAAAGCGATTTGAGTGACTTTGCATCAACGTGCATACTTATCCGCATGACGGTACGGATCGCGGTCGCCGGGGCCAGCGGGTACGCCGGGGGAGAGGTGCTGCGCCTCCTGCTCGGTCACCCGGACGTGGAGATCGGCGCGCTCACCGCCGGCGGCAACGCGGGCTCGAAGCTGCTCTCCCACCAGCCGCACCTGCTGCCGCTGGCCGACCGGGTGCTGGAGGAGACGACCGCCGACGCCCTGCGCGGCCACGACGTCGTCTTCCTCGCCCTGCCCCACGGGCACTCCGCCGCGATCGCCGCGCAGCTGGGCGAGGACACGGTCGTCGTCGACTGCGGCGCGGACCACCGGCTCACCGACCCCGCCGCCTGGGACCGCTGGTACGGCGGCACGCACGCGGGCAGCTGGCCGTACGGCCTGCCCGAGCTGCCCGGCCGGCGCGAGGAGCTGCGCGGCGCGCGCCGCGTCGCCGTCCCCGGCTGCTACCCGACGGTGTCCTCGCTGGCCCTGGCCCCCGCGATGGGGCTGGTCGAGCCGGAGGTCACCGTGGTGGCCGTGTCCGGCGCGTCCGGCGCGGGCAAGTCGCTCAAGCCCCACCTGCTCGGCTCCGAGGTGATGGGCTCGCTCAGCGCCTACGGCGTCGGCGGCACGCACCGGCACACCCCGGAGATCGCGCAGAACCTGGCCGCCGTCGCGGGCGAGCCGGTCGCGGTGTCGTTCACCCCCGTGCTGGCGCCGCTGCCGCGCGGCATCCTGGCCACCTGCTCGGCCACGCTCGTGGACGTCGACGCGGACGTGCGCTCCGCCTACGAGAAGACCTACGCCGACGAGCCGTTCGTGCACCTGCTGCCGGAAGGCCACTGGCCGACCACGGGCGCGGTGCTCGGCTCGAACGCGGTCCAGCTCCAGGTGACCGTCGACCGGGACGCGAACCGGCTCGTCGTGGTCGCCGCGATCGACAACCTGGCGAAGGGCACCGCGGGCGCGGCGGTGCAGTGCATGAACCTGGCACTCGGCCTGCCGGAGACCACCGGCCTGTCCACCGTGGGAGTAGCCCCGTGAACCGCGAGACCACCGGCTTGTCCACGCCCGATCGCCACCGGGGCGTGACCGCGCCGAAGGGCTTCCAGGCCGCGGGCGTCGCGGCCGGCATCAAGGAGTCCGGCGCGCTCGACCTGGCGCTGGTCGTCAACGAAGGCCCCGGCCAGGCCGCCGCCGGCGTCTTCACCACCAACCAGGTGAAGGCCGCGCCGGTGCTGTGGTCGCAGCAGGTGCTCAAGGAGCGCAGGCTGCGCGCCGTCGTGCTCAACTCCGGCGGCGCGAACGCGTGCACCGGCCCCGAGGGCTTCCAGGACACCCACGCCACCGCCGAGAAGGTCGCCGAGGTGCTCGGCGTCGGCGCGATCGAGGTCGCGGTGTGCTCCACCGGCCTGATCGGCGAGCGGCTGCCGATGGACAACCTCAAGGCGGGCGTGGAGAAGGCCGCCCAGGAGCTGGCCGCGGGCGACCGCGCGGGCCTGGACGCCGCCACCGCCGTGATGACCACCGACACCCGCCCCAAGCAGTCCTGGCTCGCCCACCCCGACGGCTGGTCCGTGGGTGGGTTCGTCAAGGGCGCGGGCATGCTGTCGCCGAACATGGCCACGATGCTCAGCGTCCTCACCACCGACGCGGTGGTGGACGGCGACGCCCTGGACGCGGCGCTGCGCGCGGCCACGGCCAAGACCTACGACCGGCTCGACGTGGACGGCGGCACGTCCACCAACGACACGGTCCTGCTCCTCGCCTCCGGCGCGTCCGGCGTCGCGCCGACCGCCGAGGAGTTCGCCGAGGTGCTCACCGCCGTGGCCAAGGACCTGGTCAAGCAGCTCCAGGGCGACGCGGAGGGCGTCACCAAGGAGGTCTCGATCACGGTCAACGGCGCGCTGAGCGAAGCCGAGGCCCTGGTGGTCGCCAAGACCGTCGCCGAGGACAACCTGGTCAAGACCGCGCTGTTCGGCTCGGACCCGAACTGGGGCCGCATCGCGATGGCCGTCGGCCGCTCACCGGCGACCGTCGACCAGCACAAGCTCGGCATCGCGATCAACGGCGTCACCCTGTTCGCCGACGGCCACAAGGCCGCCGACCGCAGCGAGGCCGACTTGTCCGGCCGCGACGTGGACATCGTGGTCGACCTGGGCCTGGGCGACGGCACGGCCACCGTGCTCACCACGGACCTGTCCCACGCCTACGTCGAAGAGAACAGCGCGTACAGCTCGTGAGCACGCCACAGGAGAAAGCCGGGATCCTGATCGAGGCCCTGCCGTGGCTCCAGCGGTTCCGCGGCGCGATCGTGGTCGTCAAGTACGGCGGCAACGCCATGGTGGACGACGGGCTCAAGCGGGCGTTCGCGCAGGACATGGTGTTCCTCAAGCTCGCGGGCCTGCACCCGGTCGTGGTGCACGGCGGCGGGCCGCAGATCGCCGCGATGCTCACCAGGCTCGGCATCGCCAGCGAGTTCCGCGGCGGCCTGCGCGTCACCACGCCGGAGGCCATGGACGTGGTCCGCATGGTCCTGGTCGGCCAGGTGCAGCGCGAGCTGGTCGGCCTGATCAACTCGCACGGCCCGTTCGCGGTCGGCCTGTCCGGCGAGGACGCCCACCTGCTCACCGCGGCCCGGCGGTCGGCCCTGGTGGACGGCGAGCCGGTCGACATCGGCCTGGTCGGCGACATCGTCGACGTCAACCCCGACGCGGTGCTCGACATCGTGCGCGCGGGCCGCATCCCGGTCGTGTCCACGGTCGCGCCGGACGCCGACGGCGTGGTCCACAACGTCAACGCCGACACGGCGGCGGGCGCGGTGGCGGTGGCGCTCAAGGCCGAGAAGCTGGTCGTGCTCACCGACGTCGAGGGCCTGTACGCGGACTGGCCGGACCGGAACTCGCTGCTGCACCGGGTGGACGCCGAGCGGCTGGAGAAGATGCTGCCGGACCTGGACAGCGGCATGGTGCCGAAGATGGAGGCGTGCCTGCGCGCCGTGCGCGGCGGCGTGCCCGAGGCGCACGTGATCGACGGCAGGCTGGCGCACTCGGTGCTGCTGGAGGTCTTCACGTCCGAGGGCGTCGGCACGATGGTCACCGCCGGCGAGGTCGGCGACCCGACTGGGGAGGACGAGGCATGAGCGAGCACCAGCGGCGGTGGCAGGCCGCCATGATGAACAACTACGGCACGCCCGGCCTGACCCTGACCCGCGGCGAGGGCGCGTACGTCTGGGACGCCGACGGCAACCGCTACCTGGACCTGCTCACCGGCATCGCGGTCAACGCGCTCGGCCACGCGCACCCGGCGATCGTGGCCGCGGTGACCGAGCAGATCGGCCGGCTCGGCCACACGTCCAACCTCTACATCAACGAGCCCGCGCTCGCGCTCGCCGAACGCCTGCTCGACCTGTCCGGCGTGGACGGCGACGGCCGCGTGCTGTTCTGCAACTCCGGCGCGGAGGCCAACGAGGCCGCGTTCAAGCTGAGCCGCCGCACCGGCCGCACCAAGGTCGTCGCCACCGACGGCGGCTTCCACGGCCGCACCATGGGCGCGCTGGCCCTCACCGGCCAGCCCGCGAAGCGCGAGCCGTTCGAGCCGCTGGTGCCCGGCGTGGTGCACATCCCGTACGGCGACGTCGCCGCGCTGGAGGCCGCGATCGACGACGAGACCGCCGCGTTCGTCGTGGAGCCCATCCAGGGCGAGAACGGCGTGGTCGTGCCGCCCGAGGGCTACCTCCAGGCGGCCCGCCGGATCACCGCCGAGCACGGCGCGCTGCTGGTCCTCGACGAGGTGCAGACCGGCATCGGCCGGCTGGGCACCTGGTTCGCGTTCCAGCAGGTCGGCGTGGTGCCCGACGTGATCACCCTGGCCAAGGGCCTGGGCGGCGGCCTGCCGCTGGGCGCGTGCATCGCGATCGGCCCGGCCAAGGACCTGTTCGGCCCCGGCCAGCACGGCACCACGTTCGGCGGCAACCCGGTGTGCTGCGCCGCCGCGCTCGCCGTGCTGGACACGATCGCCGCCGACGGCCTGCTGGAGCACACCTCCGCGGTCGGCAAGGAGATCGCCGCCGGCGTCGAGGCGCTGGACCACCCGCTCATCTCCGGTGTGCGGGGCGCCGGCCTGCTGCTCGGCATCACGCTGCGCGAGGCGGTCTCGGCGAAGGCCGCGGCGGCCGCGCAGCAGGCCGGCTATCTGATCAACCCGATCCAGCCCGACGTCATCCGCCTGGCGCCGCCGCTGGTGCTGGACGAGGCCGACGCCCACCGGCTGGTGGCCGACCTGCCGTCGTTCCTCCCGACCCCAGGCCAGGAGCCGTGATGGTGCGCCACTTCCTGCGTGACGACGACCTGACCCCCGAGGAGCAGGCCGAAGTCCTCGACCTCGCCGACGACTACAAGGCCGACCGGATGACGGCCAAGCCCCTGGCCGGCCCGAAGTCCGTCGCGGTGATCTTCGAGAAGAACTCCACCCGCACCCGGCTGTCGTTCGAGGTGGGCATCGCCCAGCTCGGCGGCAACCCGGTCATCATCGACGGCCGGTCCATGCAGCTCGGCCGCGAGGAGACCATCGAGGACACCTCCCGCATCCTGTCCGGGTACGTCGAGGCGGTCGTGTGGCGGACGTTCGCGCAGAAGCGCATCGACGCGATGGCGTCGGTGTCCCGCATCCCGGTGATCAACGCGCTGACCGACGAGTTCCACCCCTGCCAGGTGCTGGCCGACCTCCAGACCATCCGCCGGGTGCACGGCAGGCTCGCCGGCCTCACCGTCACCTACCTCGGCGACGGCGCGAACAACATGTCCCACTCGATGCTGCTCGGCGGCGCCACCGCGGGCATGCACGTGCGGATCGCCGCGCCGGCGCTGTTCCAGCCGCTGCCGTGGGTGCTGGAGGACGCCCGCAAGCGGGCCGAGGAGACCGGCGGCTCGGTCCAGGTGATCGAGGACCCGCGCAAGGCCGTGGACGGCGCGGAGGTCCTGGTCACCGACACGTGGACGTCCATGGGCCAGGAGAACGACGGCCGCGACCGGATGCGCCCCTTCCGGCCCTACCAGCTCAACTCCGACCTGGTCGCCGCCACCGGCGTGAAGACCACCGTGCTGCACTGCCTGCCCGCCCACCGCGGCCAGGAGATCACCGACGAGGTGCTCGACGGCCCGGACAGCGCCGTCTGGGACGAGGCCGAGAACCGCCTGCACGCGCAGAAGGCGCTGCTCGTCTGGCTCCTCGAACGCTCCGGCGCGACCGCACCGAGGGACCCGGCGCGATGACCCGGACCGCGCGGCAGGCCCGCATCGTCGAACTGGTCGCCCAACGCGCCATCCGCAGCCAGTCCGAACTGGCGAAGACGCTGGCGGTGGAAGGCATCGAGGTCACCCAGGCCACGCTGTCGCGCGACCTGGACGAGCTGGGCGCGGTGAAGCTGCGCGGACCCGACGGCGGCGCGCCCGTCTACGTCATCCCCGAGGACGGCAGCCCGGTGCGCGGCGTGCAGGGCGGCACGACCCGCCTCACCCGGCTGCTCGGCGAGCTGCTGGTGTCCGTGGACCACTCCGGCAACCTCGCCGTCCTGCGCACCCCGCCCGGCGCGGCCCAGTTCCTGGCCAGCGCCCTGGACCGGGCCGCGCTGCACGACATCGTCGGCACCATCGCGGGCGACGACACCATCCTCGCCGTGGCGCGCGAACCCCTCACCGGCGCCGACCTGGCCGCCCGCGTCACCGCGCTCGCCGCCGGCGAGGAGCAGCAGCCCCAGCAGGGCGAAACCCATGAGTGAGCGGGTCGTCCTCGCCTGCTCCGGCGGACCGGCCGCCGCGGCGGCCATCGGCCGGCTCACCGGGAACGCCGGCGCCGAAGTGGTCGCCGTCGCGGTCGACCTCGGCCACGGCGGCGAGCACCCGGACGCCGTCCGGCGGCGCGCCCTGGCCTGCGGCGCGGTCGCGGCCGAGGTCGTGGACGCCCGCGACGAGTTCGCCGACCGGTACTTCCTCGCCGCCCTGCGCGCCAACACCCTGCCGCGACCCTCCGCGCTGTCCCGGCCCCTCATCGTCGAGCACCTGGTCCGCGCCGCCGCACGGCACGGCGCGACGACCGTGGCGCACACCGGCGACCGCGGCCCGATCGAAGCGGGCGTCGGCGCGCTCGCCCCCGACCTGAAGGTCGTCGCGGTCGACCCCGGCGCGGAACCGGAGCTGCCGGTCCAGGCCCGGCGCGTGCTGGAGCCGTACGACCCCGACGAGCTCGTCGTCACCTTCGACCGGGGCAGGCCCGTGGCCATCGACGGCGAGACCGTCACCATGCGCCAGGCCGTCCGGGAGCTGAACCGGCGCTCCGGCGTCGCCCGCACGACGACCACGTGGGCGCGGGAGGCGCCGGGCGCGGTCGCGCTCGTCACCGCGCACCGCGACCTTGAAGACGTCACCCTGGAACCCGACCTGGCGCGCTTCAAGCGCCGGGTCGAGCGGCGCTGGGCCGGGCTCGTGCACGACGGGCTCTGGTTCTCGCCGCTGAGACAGGCGCTGGACGGCTTCCTCGACCACACCCAGCGGCACGTGTCCGGCGAGGTCCGGCTCGTGCTGCGCGGCGGCCGCGCGGTCGTCACCGACCGGCGCGGCGAGGACCCGCCGCCCCGCCCGCACCCGGGCCACGCGACACCGCGTGACCTGCCGAACCAGATCGCCGCGAAGTAGGGATTCGAACACGTGAGCTCATTGTGGGGTGGCCGGTTCGCCGGCGGACCGGCGGAGGCGATGGCGCGGCTGTCCGCGTCCACGCACTTCGACTGGCGACTCGCCCCGTACGACATCAGGGGTTCCCGCGCGCACGCCCGCGTGCTGCACCGGGCCGGCCTGCTGACCACCGACGAGCTGGACCGCATGCTCGCCGCGCTCGACGCCCTGGAGGCCGACGTGGCGTCCGGGGACTTCACGCCGACGGTGGCCGACGAGGACGTGCACACCGCCCTCGAACGCGGCCTGATCGACCGCGCCGGACCCGAGCTGGGCGGCAAGCTCCGCGCCGGCCGGTCCCGCAACGACCAGGTCGCCACCCTGTTCCGGATGTGGCTGCGCGACGCCGCCCACCGCGTCGCGCAGGGCGTCCTCGACGTGGTCGAGGCCCTCGCCGACCAGGCGTCCGCGCACGCCACCGCCGTCATGCCCGGCCGCACCCACCTGCAGTCCGCGCAGCCCGTGCTGCTCGCGCACCACCTGCTCGCGCACGGCCAGGCCCTGCTGCGCGACGTCGACCGGCTCCACGACTGGGACCGGCGGACCGCCCTGTCGCCGTACGGGTCCGGCGCGCTCGCCGGCTCCTCGCTCGGCCTGGACCCGGCCGCCGTCGCCGCGGAACTCGGCTTCGACGGCCCCGTGGAGAACTCCATCGACGGCACCGCGTCCCGCGACTTCGCCGCCGAGATCGCGTTCGTGCTCGCCATGATCGGCGTCGACCTGTCCCGGATCGCCGAAGAGGTGATCATCTGGACCACCGCCGAGTTCCGCTTCGCCGTGCTGGACGACGCCTGGGCCACCGGCAGCTCGATCATGCCGCAGAAGAAGAACCCCGACGTCGCCGAGCTGACCCGCGGCAAGTCCGGCCGGCTCATCGGCAACCTGACCGGCCTGCTCGCCACGCTCAAGGCCCAGCCCCTGGCCTACAACCGCGACCTCCAGGAGGACAAGGAGCCGCTGTTCGACTCCGTCGAGCAGCTCGAACTGCTCCTGCCCGCGCTCGCCGGGATGATCGCGACCATGCGCTTCGACACCGCGCGCATGGCCGCGCTCGCGCCCGCCGGGTTCACCCTGGCCACCGACATCGCCGAATGGCTCGTGCGGCAGGGCGTGCCGTTCCGGGTCGCCCACGAGGCGGCGGGCGAGTGCGTCCGGGTGGCCGAGGGCCGCGGCGTCGGCCTGGAGGAGCTGACCGATGAGGAGTTCGCCACGATCTCGCCCGCGCTGACGCCCGACGTGCGTAGCGTGTTGACCGTGGAAGGCTCCATCGCGTCACGGGACGCCCACGGCGGCACCGCACCCGGCCGGGTCGCCGAGCAGTTGAAGAGGTTGCGCGACAAGGTGTCCGTTGCCCGCAACGCCTAGGCAGCTCACCGAGCGGGAGCTCGCGGTCGACCCCGTCGACGCCGCGCGGCTCCTGCTCGGCGCCACCATCGAATCCACCACGCCCGAGGGCGTGGTCGGCGTGCGCATCGTGGAGGTCGAGGCGTACCGGGGCGGCGACGACCCCGCCTCGCACTGCTACCGGGGCCGCACGCCCCGCAACGACGTGATGTTCGGCCCCGCCGGGCGCCTGTACGTGTACTTCGTCTACGGCATGCACTTCTGCGCGAACGTGGTGTCGCTCACCGACGGCGTCCCCGGCGCCGTGCTGCTGCGCGCCGGCGAGGTCGTGACCGGCGCCGAGCTGGCCCGCGCCCGCCGCCCGGCCGCGCGCAACGACGCCGAGCTGGCCAAGGGCCCGGCCCGGCTCACCGGCGTCCTCGGCCTGGACCGCGCGCACAACGGCGTGAACCTGACCGAGCGCGACGCGTCCGTCCGGCTGCTCGCGGGCGACCCGGTCGGCGAGGACGACATCCGCACCGGCCCCCGCGTCGGCGTGGCCGTGGCGGTGGACGTGCCGTGGCGGTTCTGGGTCGACTCGCCGGCCGTCAGCACCTACCGCCGCGGCACCCGCCGCACCCGCGCCGAGGCGCTGCGGACCCGCTAGACCTCGCCGAACACGTACGTGCCGGGCGCGTCCGCGTCGTCGCCCGCCCAGAACTCCACCCAGTGCTGCACGAACTCCGACTTCGAGATCCAGCCGTCGCCGTCCAGGTCCAACCGCGCGAACACGGCGTCGGTCGGCGCGTCGTTCCCGGTCCAGGCGTGGATCATCCGGGCGTACTCGGGCGCGGACACGCGGCCGTCACCGTCCTCGTCCACCGCCTCGAACATCGACTCGGCCGTGGCCACCACCAGGTCGAGCATGGTCCCCAGCTCGGCCACCACGGTGAGCACCTCGTCCACCGTGACGCGGTCGTCGCCGTCGCGGTCCGACGCCGACCGCAACGCGTCCCACCAGCCCATCATGATCTCCCGCAGGCGCTCGTGGTCGACGCCGTCCCGGAGGTGCGCCCACCGGTCCGTCACCGCCTCGAAATCCGCCCGCTCGAGGAACCCGTCACCGTTCGAGTCCATGGCGGTGAACACGATGGACGTCTTCTTCCGCTGCAAGTCGCTGGCCACGGAAGCAAACTTGGCGGGGGATCGCCACGAGGACAATTGACCAGCCGGGGCAAACCCCCGCGCGGGCGAGTGACATCTCCGTGACCGTCGGTAGCGCCCCTGACCTGGTCGTGCCCCGACCGGCCCACCGCCTAGCGCACCGTGCGCCGGTACCACACCCGCCGCTCGTGCGCGGGCAGCGCGAGCCGGGTGATGAGGTTCGTCAGCACCGCGCCGATCAGCAGCCACAGCAACGCGGCCACGCCGTCGTTCAGCAGCGTCCGCAGGGTCGCGTTCGCCGGCGTGAACAGGTCGCGCAGGCCCAGCGACACCGCCGCCGACCAGGAGTCGACCAGCTGCGCGAAGCCGTTCGCCGGGTTCGCCCCCGCGATCACCAGGAAGATGTGGATCGCCAGCACGATCGCGAACACCCAGCACAGCACGTCGATCACGCCGCACACCACGCGGACCGCCCGCACGCGGCCGTCACCGCGCTCGACGATCTCCTCTTCCCGGGCGTACGGCTCCGGCGCGCGCGGCGGCTCGGCCGCGGGCATGAACTCCGTGGGACGGTCAGCGGGACGCCGGCCGCGGTTCGGGTAGGTCATCGCTGCGGTCCTTCCACTAGGGCCCCTCGCCCGAACTACCCGCCGGCGGCACCGCCTCAAACTGCTTTGACCAGGTGGAGGAGAATGGCTCCCCGTGAGCGAGCACATCCTCGACGAGCTGTCCTGGCGCGGCCTGATCGCGCAGTCCACCGACCTCGCCGCCCTGCGCGAGGACCTCGACGCGGGCCCGCTCACTCTCTATGCCGGGTTCGACCCGACCGCGCCCAGCCTGCACGCCGGCAACCTCGTCCCGCTGCTCATGCTGCGCCGCTTCCAGCGCGCCGGGCACCGGCCGATCGTCCTCGCGGGCGGCGCGACCGGCATGATCGGCGACCCGCGTGACAGCGCGGAGCGCGCGCTCAACCCGCTGGACACCGTCGCCGAGTGGGCCGGGCGCATCCGCGGCCAGCTCGAGCGGTTCGTCGAGTTCGACGACGGCCCCACCGGCGCGATCGTGGTCAACAACCTGGACTGGACCGGCGGCGTCACCGTGCTGGACTTCCTGCGCGACGTCGGCAAGCACTTCTCGGTCAACGTCATGCTCGCCCGCGAGACGGTCAAGCGCCGCCTCGACGGCGACGGCATGTCCTACACCGAGTTCAGCTACCTGCTCCTGCAGTCGCACGACTACCTCCAGCTGCACCGCAAGTACGGGACCAGGCTCCAGGTCGGCGGCTCCGACCAGTGGGGCAACATCGTCGGCGGCGTGGACCTGGTCCGGAAGGTCGACGGCGCGTCCGTGCACGCCCTGACCGCGCCGCTGGTCACCGACGCCGAGGGCCGCAAGTTCGGCAAGTCCACCGGCGGCGGCAACGTGTGGCTCGACCCGGCGATGACCTCGCCGTACGCCTGGTACCAGTACTTCGTCAACGTGGGCGACGCCGACGTGCTCCGCTACCTGCGGCTGTTCACCTTCCTGCCCCGGGAGGAGATCGCCGACCTGGAGCGGCAGACCGCCGAGGCGCCGCACCTGCGCGCCGCGCAGAAGAAGCTCGCCGAGGAGTTCACCAACCTGGTGCACGGCGAGCACGAGACCCGGCAGGTGATCGCGGCCAGCCAGGCCCTGTTCGGCCGGGGGGAGCTGCGCGAGCTGGACCTGTC
This sequence comes from Actinosynnema sp. NPDC059335, assembly GCF_042752395.1. Lineage (NCBI taxonomy): Bacteria > Bacillati > Actinomycetota > Actinomycetes > Pseudonocardiales > Pseudonocardiaceae > Actinosynnema > Actinosynnema sp. NPDC059335. The sequence continues at coordinate 60,491 of NZ_JBHYXZ010000038.1, forward strand.
GACGCTGGAGGCCACCATGGCCGAGGCGCCGACGGGCGAGGTCCGCCTCGCCGACGGGCCGACCATCGTCGACCTCCTGGTCAGCTCCGGCCTGGCGGAGAGCAAGGGCGCGGCGCGGCGCACCGTGAAGGAGGGCGGCGCGTACGTGAACAACGCGAAGGTCACCGACGAGGAGTGGGTGCCCGCCAAGGAGGACCTGCTCCACGGGACGTGGCTGGTCGTCCGCCGCGGCAAGCGGAACACCGCCGGTGTGCGGGTGCTGGTCTGACCTGCGCGAACAGCTCCACCCGACGGCCGTCGACCCCCAGCGGGGCGGCGGCCGTCGTGCTGTCTTGGTGTGATCGCGGTCACACTGTTGCGGGCGGATCGGGTCGGATAGCGTGGGGACGAGTGCGGCACGGGCTGCTGACCTGCGGTTTCAGCCTGTGGCGAGGTGCTGCGCCCCCGATTTGACCTCCGGTTCGGGTGCGTGTAACTTTCTCCATGTCAGCACGGAACGGGCCGGGAACACCGGAACGGAGTGCGGCAGGTCACGAACCAAGCTCCCGCGAACGTGGTAGAGTGGGTGACCGCGAAACGGAAGACCCAGTCCAGGCTCGTCTGAGCCGATGCGACCAGGGCGTCTGTTCCAACACAAGCTTTGAACCACAAGCCTCGGATCGAGCCGCGCGAGCGGTGAGTGATGATGAGCGCGTGTTCTTTGAGAACTCAACAGCGTGCCGAATAGCCAGTAAATTGTATGAACCTCGTCAAGAGGTTTCCTTTGAGATTGTTACTGGAC